>CAYSPO010000022.1:0-19180 GCA_964432945.1 uncultured Peptoniphilaceae bacterium | reverse complement strand
GAAGAATATTATGATTTATAATTATAGGAGCTTTTTATAAGCTCCTTTTTTGGTGTATAATAAATAGACTATAATAAAAAAAGAAACTGGTGCTAGAATGCAGATAAAAATTTCTGTTAGAAACCTTGTTGAGTTTGTTATGAGATCGGGAGATATTGACGATTCTTATGTTTCACAAGATAGAATGGTTCAAGGAATAAGAGCCCATCAAAAACTCCAAGAAGAATACGAGGATAACTACAAGGCTGAATATAAACTAACTAACACAAGTGAATACGGGGGAATGAACTTTAAGGTTGAAGGCAGGGCAGATGGAATTCTCTTTGAAGATGACCTTGTTATAGTTGACGAGATAAAGTCAACTACTAGGGACTTAGATAGCTTAGAGGATAAATCTATCCACTGGGCTCAGGCTATGTGCTATGCTTATTTTTATTCTTGTAATAATTCTCTAGAAAACATAGGTGTCCAGCTTTCTTACTATAATATAGAAGATGAACAAACAAAGAGATTTAGAAAGATTTTAACTTTCCAAGAGTTAAAAGATTTTTATGAAAATTTACTTTTAAGCTATTTAGACTTCAGTGAAAAGTTAGCGAGATATAGGGAAGAAAGAAATAAATCGATAAAAACCTTAGATTTTCCTTTTGCCTTTAGAAAAGGACAAAGGGAGATGGCTGCAGCAGTTTACAAGGCAATAGATGACAGGGTTAATTTATTCTGCGAAGCTCCTACTGGCATTGGAAAGACTATGAGCTGTATTTTTCCTAGTATAAAGTCTATGGACGGGGGAAAGCTAGATAAGATTTTCTACCTAACAGCAAGGTCAACTACAAAAGACCAAGCTAACTCTGCTCTAAAGATACTAAAAGAAAAAGGTTTATCGATAAAATCTGTAGTAATAACTGCAAAAGAAAAGGCCTGCTTAAATGACAAGGTAAAATGTAATCCAAGAGACTGTGCTTATGCCAAAGGTCACTTTGACAGGGTAAATGATGCAATTATAGATATTTTAGAAAATGAAGATTTAATCGACTATGAAACTATTATTAAGTACAGCGAAAAGCACAGGCTTTGCCCTTTTGAATTTCAACTAGACCTAAGCATCTACACAGATATGGTTATTTGTGATTATAACTATGCCTTTGATCCTTCTGTCTACCTAAGGAGATTTTTTGACTCTCCTATGGAAAAATACACTTTCCTTGTAGACGAGGCTCACAACCTAATAGATAGAGGGAGAGAAATGTATTCAGCTGAATTAAGGGCAGCTGACTTCTTGAATATTCTAGAGTCTTTTTCAGGGGAATATTTAGGAATAAGAAAACTAATTTCTAAATTTCTAAGTAAGATAGAGTCCTTTAGACCTCAGATGAAAGAAGGGACGCTTGTCCTAAAAGAAGAAGACGAAGATATAGCTAATCTTTCTAAAGCTATAATGGCTAGGCTTGATCCTTTTCTAGCCAAAGAAAAGACTAATGAAAACTACGATGAAATTCTCCAGCTTTATTTTCTTATGAATGCCTATGTAAGAATTTCTGATTTATATGATGAAGGTTATAGGACTATATTTACCTTAGATAAGGAAGAAATGCTTGTAGTCAAGCTTCTTTGCATAGATACTTCTGAAAAATTTAAGGCTGCTCTAAAGGCAGCTAGGTCGGGAATATTTTTCTCAGCTACCCTAACTCCTATGGGCTTCTACAAAAAACTTCTAGGAGGAACGGATAAAGATTATAAGTACCACCTCGACTCTCCTTTTACCCAAGAAAACTTATTTCTAGGAACTTTGGCTATTTCAACAAAATACAAGCACAGGGCAGCTTCAGTTTACCCAATTTGTCAGGCTATAAGTGATGTTGTTTTAGAGAAGAAAGGAAACTACCTTGTATTCTTTCCTTCTTATGCCTATATGGAGATGGTCTACAATGAGTTTGTAAAACTATTTCCAAATCTTCCAATAAGTCTCCAAAAAAGGGGTATGAGTGAAGGTGATAGGGAAAATTTTGTAAAAGATTTTGAAGTAGATAATTCTTTAGTAGGTTTTGCAGTTCTCGGGGGAGTTTTCTCTGAAGGGATTGACCTACCAGGGGATTCTCTTATCGGGTCAATAATTGTGTCAGTTGGTCTTCCTGGCCTATCTTTTGAAAGAAATGTTATAAGAGATTTCTTTAATGAAGAAGACTACAAGGGCTTTGAGTATGCCTACCAATATCCAGCTATGAATAAAATTCTTCAAGCTGCGGGTAGGGTTATTAGAACAGAAGAGGATATGGGTACGGTGGTCTTAATAGATGACAGATATATGGATAAGGCTTACAGAAGACTTATGCCTAAGCACTGGAATCATATAAGAAACTACTATGAAACCCAATCCCTTAAAGATGATATAGAAAGATTTTGGGAGCTGAGGTGAAAAATGTTAAAAAGATTTAATTGGTTTATAAAGGAGTATAAGCTATCTTATATACTCTCTTTATTTTTTATGTTTGCTTATATGGCACTAGATTTGGTTCCTCCATGGTTGATGGGAAAGACGGCAGATTTAATAGCCAAAGGAAGTTTACAGATGACAGACCTTTATTATTATGTGGGACTAACAATAGGATCTATTGTCTTGGGGTATTTTCTATCTTTCGCCTACCAATATCTAATGTTCAGAGGTACTGATTTAATGGGCAGAGAAACTAGAAGAAAATTAGTAAAAAAACTATTAAGGCAAGGTCCTATTTTTTATGAAAATAATTCCATTGGTTCACTAATGGGAAAGGCAACAAACGATGTTAGAAATCTTCAAGACGTGGCAGGTTTTGGGGTTATGAGTTTAGTTATGTCTACAATTTTCCCTTTAATTATTATCGGGGTTATGTCTTATATGGTTTCCTTTAAGATGACAATTTTATCGGTTTTACCCATGATATTAATTGTTGTTTTTACAAGATTAGCTGTATCTGGTCTTTATAAGGCTCACGACAGAATACAAAGAGCCTTTGATAAACTAAATGAAAGTGTATTAGAAAATGTAAACGGAGTTCGTGAAATAAGAGCTTTCAATAGAGAGGACTCAGAAAGAGCAAGATTTGATGAAAGGTCTCAGGAATATTATGAGGCTAATATGTATCAAGTAAAGTTGGCAGCTCTTTTTCCAGCAGTAACCAAACTTGTTCCAGGAATTTCTTATATAATTGCCTTTGTTTATGGGGCTTATTTAATCTCTAAATCTCAATTAACTTTAGGTGGACTTGTATCATTTACAATGTATTTAAATATTTTAATTAGACCAGTTTCTATTTTTGGTGAGTTTGTAAATGTCTTTCAAATGGCAGCAGCTTCAATGGATAGGATATGGGAGATATGGAACTATAAGGAAGAAGTTACAGACAAGGAAAATCCTCTTAACTACGGAGGTGGAGAAGAATTAGTATTTGATAATTTTTCTTTCTCATATTCAGATTCAACAGAGGCACTAAAGGATATTGATGTACGGATAAAGCCGGGAGAAACTCTTGGTATTGTAGGGAAAATAGGAAGTGGGAAGACTAGCTTTCTAAAGCAAGTTCTTAGACTCTATCCAATAGAAGATAAAAGTATTTTCTTAGGAGATAAGCCGATAGAAGACTTCTCTACAAAGAGCATAAGAGACAAGATAGGATATGTTCCTCAAGATCATATTTTATTTTCTAAATCGATAAAAGATAACTTAACTTTCGGAGAAAAGTACGATGAAGAAACTATCGAAAAAGCAATTGAACTTGCTGATTTCAAAAAAGACCTTGAAAGAATGCCTAAAGGTATAGATACAATGGTAGGAGAAAGGGGAGTTTCTCTTTCGGGAGGACAAAAGCAAAGGCTATCTATAGCCAGAGCTCTTTTAATTAATCCTGAAATTTTAATCCTAGATGACTCCTTATCAGCAGTTGATGCAAAAACAGAGAAAAATATAATTTCTAATTTAATAAATGAAAGAAAGGGTAAGACAACTCTTATAGCTGCTCATAGACTTTCAGGAATTATGCACGCAGAAGAAATTATCGTCCTTGATAATGGAAGAATTGTGGAAAGAGGAAGCCACCAAGACCTAGTTAATAAAAAAGGTTGGTACAACGAGCAGTTTCAAGCACAAAAGCTGGAGGTGGCAGATGAATAACTTTAGAAACAAAAGACTATTTGACTACGGAATGAAAACTAAATCAAGCCTTATAGCTGGTTTTATTTTCGCTATCCTAGCTATGGCAACTGATGTTGTGGGGCCTTATGTTCTTGGTCTTATCTTAGATGGTCAGCTTATTGAAGGAGTGGGGCCTAAAGATGTAAACTTTTTTACTCTACTACTTGTAACTTATTTTGTAACTATGGCTTTGGCTTCTGTGTTTGGCTTTGCCTACAACTATTATTTCAATAAGACGGCAAGCAAGGTAGCAATGCTTATGCAGGAAGATGTATTTAATCATATTCAAAGCTTACCGATAAGCTATTATGACAGAATGCCAGCAGGACAAATTGTTTCAAGAATTACCAATGACACAAGAGATGTAAAAGAATTATATAGGTTGGTTTTATCTCAAATTGTAATCGCCTTAGTTTATGCTATTGGTATATATTTTGCTTTGGCAAGGATAGATTATAGACTTGCCTTACTGGGACTTCTTCCTCTACCTATAATTTGGTTTTTGCTTATTCAATATAAAAATAAATCTAAGAAATATAACTATGCCCAAAGAAGAGCCTTGGCTAAATTTAACTCAGACTTAAATGAAAACATAGAAGGTATGGAGATTATTCAAGCTTTTAATGAAGAAGATTATATCTACGAAGAACTAGACAAAACAAATAGGGAAATATATGTAAATGGACTAGGTTTCACAAAGGTATTCGCTGGTTTAGGAAATAATGCGATAATGAGTTTACAGAACTTAACCAATGCCTTTGCCTTGTTTTTCTTCGGTTACGGTACTATTTCTGGAAAATTCCCTGCAAGTATAGGGTTATTTTATACTTTTACCAACTATATGATTCAGCTATTCGGTCAGCTAAGAATTGTTGTATTAAGATCAGGAGAACTAGAAAAATCTATTACTGCAGCCGACCATATCTTTGAAATTCTTCAAATAGAAAAAGAAGATTTCGGAGAAAAGAAAGTAAAGGTTGAAAAAGGGGAAATAAGCTTTGAAGATGTTAGCTTTGCCTATGACGGAGAAAATTATATTCTAAAGGATATAAATATCGATGTGGCTGCTGGTGAACAAATCGCCTTAGTTGGCCATACGGGATCTGGTAAGTCGACAATTATGAATTTATTATTCGCCTACTATGAACCTCAAAAAGGATCTATAAAAATAGACGGAATGGATATAAAAGATTTCGATAAAAGAGTTTTAAGGGAAAATATGTCTATAGTCCTTCAAGACACAAACTTATTTACGGGGTCTGTTAAAGATAATATCACTCTTTTCAACGACGATATAAGCGATGAAAGAGTAGAAGAAGCATTAATAGAGGTCGGAGGAGAAGAACTTTTAAGAAAGTTAAGAAATGGAATTCACTCCCCACTCTCAACTTCATCAGATAATTTATCTTCAGGAGAAAAACAAATTATTTCTTTTGCTCGTGCAATAGTAGGAAAACCTAAGATTTTAGTCCTAGACGAGGCTACTTCTAATATAGACACAGAAACTGAAGGTATTATTCAAGAAGGAGTTAGGTCTATAGGCAGGGGAAGGACTATGCTAATAATCGCCCACCGACTTTCTACAATAAAGCATGTGGATACTATTTATGTCCTTGACTCTGGAAGAGTAGTTGAACAAGGAAGCCACGATGAGCTAATAAAGGAAAATGGAATTTATAAGGCTATGTACGAGGCACAGTCTCAGGAAAATGATAAGATTTTACAAAATGATATAAAAATGTTTTAATATATGGACATAAGGTATATATATTAAGATATATATTTTCTAGAAGGAGGCGTAATGAAAAAACAAAGTATAATAGCTATATTAATTGTAGCTTTGGCAGTGGGTGGACTTTATTTTATAAAGAATAGATCAACTGATAATTCTACACAAACAATAGAGAATACAACAGAAGAAGCTAAGGAAAATTCAAAGACTGAAGAAACTGAAGTTAAAACAGAGGAAAGTGAAGATAAATCTTCTGCAGAAACTAAAAAAGTTGAAGAAGAAACAGAAAAAACAACAAGCGAAAATGTTTCTGAAAAAGATAAGGATTTTGAATTCTTTAACTCTGACAAGAGTTTAGATGGGCTAAAGGACTATGAAATGCCAATTATATACACTATTGGAAGTGTAACTTGTCAGTACTGCGAAAAAATGAAACCTGAATTAAAAAAACTAAATGAAAAATATAAGGGTGAAGTTATAATTAAATATGCATCAGCTGACGATAATCCTCAGCTTTTGAATAAGTACCCTGTGCAAGGACTTCCAGCAACTATAGTAGTGAACGCAGATGGCACTCCTTATGAGCCATCTAAAAAATTTGAGCCTTATGTTTACCAATTCGCAAGCAAAGGTTCTGATGTTCCTGAATTAACTATGATTTTTGGATATTTAGAAACTGACCAACTAGAAGATTTAATAGGAGAAATAAATGAATCAAATCCTAGTTAATCTTAGTGCTATGATGCGACAGGGAGGAGCTTTACTTCCTTTAATCGCCTTGGCTGGAGGTTTTCTAACTTCTTTAACTCCTTGTTCCCTTTCTTCCTTGCCCTTTGTAATCGCTTATATAGGTGGAGGAGAAGACCAATCAAGAAAGAGAAACTTTATCCTATCAGCGACCTATGCTGCAGGAAATGCTATTACCTTTGGTGCATTAGGGCTTCTAGCATCTTTTTTAGGAACTCTATTAAACTTTACTGGTAAATGGTGGTATCTGCTTTTAGGTATTCTTATGTTATTAGTTGCCCTTGAGCAGTTTGGACTAGTTAATTTCAGCAAGAAATTTAATAAACTAGGACAAAAAGTTAAGAGAAATAGATTTGGAGCTTTTACCTTTGGAGTTATATCTGGATTTTTTGCATCTCCTTGTGCAACTCCAGTAATGATAGCTTTGATGACAATGATAACCACATCTCAGCTTAGTTTACTTTCGGGGATAGGTTTATATCTTCTCTTTGCCTTAGGTAACGCGATAACTATAATAACAGTAGGTATGCTTAGTGGTAAGGTAAGTGTTTTAAGAAGCGAAAGTTATTCTAAATTTTCGAAATTTATAGAAATTTTATTTGGAAGTATAATATTTATATTTGGTTTATTCTTAATTTATCAAGCTTTATAAATAAAACCCTTTAGGTCAATTTAATGACTTAAAGGGTTTTTCTTTGTTTTCTTATATATTATTTTTCCTTATCTTGCTTGTTCAGGATTAGTAAGGCTAACTGAATTTACCCCATAATGATAAGCAAACCACTGGTTAAACCAGTATTTAGGATCTTCTCTTAAGTGGTAGGTTTGGGAACAAGCATTATATTTATTAGTAGTTAGATTAAACTTAGTTACAAGAACATCTTTAATTCCTTGTGATTTTTGCTCCTCTAGCATTTGAAGGGTGATTTGGTTTTCATCATAGGTTTTCTTGATATCCTTATAGGCTGGAATATAGTTCATAACCGATAAAACTACAAGGGCAAGCGCAAGGGGATATAGGACTTTTTGTAAGTTTAAATTCATATCTAAAGCTTGGATAAAAACTCCAATAAATATAAACACTACTGCCCAAAGCCAAGACCTAGCAGATAGGTTAGGTGTAAAGACTATTACCGTTGATGAAGCAAGCCCACTAAGTAGATAAATAAAAGGTGTTATTTTTATTTTTTGTTTTTTTATTTTAGAAATTATAAGAAGAACAATAAAGACTACAAGCATAAGAGCCAAAGCATTGAAGCTGATTATTAATAATAGTTTAACTCTTGCCAACAAAGACGGATAAGCTGCCTTATTGCTTGCTCTCATCATATTTCCTGGGCTTAAAAGCTGGTAGAATAAACCGAGAATTGCTCCAAGTATTGAAACAATACTTGCTACTGGAACTTTTCTTTTTTCGTATATCCATTTTATTATAAATAGACCTGCGAACATTATCGCCATTCCTCCACCGTTTTCACTGGCAGCTCCAGCTAAAACTCCGAAGATAACTGCAAGGAAGGGATTAACCCTTTCTCCTAAGTCCCATTTCCTAAAGGCGAGGGTAAATATTAAGGTAAATATTATCATCCAAAGATAGTTCACAGCTCCACTTAACCATAAAACAGACTGGCCAAACTGGGGTAGAAATAAAAACATAAAACAATAGACGAGGAGATAAATAATCCAAGTTCTTTTCATCTTATCTCTAAATATATGGCTTATAATTAGATGTCCAACTAAGATAAAGGCAAGGGAATTTAAAATATTAAAAGTTTCTTTACCGAAAATTAAAACACCTTGTAAAATGAAGTGAGACAAGCTCCTTCCGTTTTGCAAATTATAATGGTTGTGAATAGATTGTATTAAGTCAGAGAGGTTTTCTACCCTATGAGTTTCAGGGGTAGGATAATGGTCGAGAAAAACATATTGGTAAGCAATATCATCAGATGTAAAGATTGTATAGTTATTTAAGGCAAACATAAGTGAAAAAACAACTAGAATTACCAAAGTTTTCTTCTTTAGATTTTTATCCAAAACTAACACCTACTTTCATTTTCTTATATTATAGCATTGAATAGCTTAATTTGTTATAATTGCAGATAAGGAGTGATTAGATGAGCAAAGAAACTTTTTATATAACGACACCAATTTATTATCCAAATGATAATTTACATATAGGCCACACTTATACCACTATTGCAGCCGATGTTCTTAAGAGATTTAAGAAGGTGCAAGGATATGATACCTATTTTGTAACAGGTACTGATGAACATGGGCAAAAAATTCAAGAATCTGCCCATAAAGCTGGTATGGAGCCAAAGGAATATGTGGACAAGATAGTGGCTTCTGTTAAAGAGCTTTGGGATACTTTAGAGATTGACTATGATGCTTATGTAAGGTCAACAGATGATGAGCATATTAAAAATGTTCAAGAAATCTTCAAGCAGCTTCAAGATAGCGGAGATATCTATAAAGATGTTTACAAAGGACATTACTGTACTCCTTGTGAAGCCTACTGGACTGATAGCCAGCTTGTAGATAATATGTGCCCTGATTGTGGTAGAGAAGTTGAGTATAGAGAAGAAGAATCTTATTTCTTTAGACTTTCTAAATACCAAGATAAACTTTTGAAGTTCTACGAAGAAAATCCTGACTTTATACTTCCAATAGAAAGAAAAAATGAAATGATTAACAACTTTTTCAAAGAAGGTTTAGATGATCTTTCTGTTTCAAGAAAAGCTTTAGAGTGGGGTGTTCCAGTTCCTGGAGATGAAGATCACACTATCTATGTTTGGATAGATGCTTTATCATGCTATTTAACTGGAATTGATTACAAAAATGATGAAGAAAAATTCAATAAATACTGGCCAGCAAGTGTTCATTTGATGTCTAAAGAAATAGTTAGATTTCATGTGATTATTTGGCCTGCAATTTTAATGGCTCTAGGTTTAGAATTACCTAAGCAGGTCTTTGCTCATGGCTGGATACTTTTTGAAGATACTAAGATGTCAAAATCTAAAGGTAATGTAATCTATCCAGAGCCAATTATCGAAAGATACGGAAGCGATGTTTTGAAATATTTTGTTCTTAGAGAGTTTAACTTTGGATCTGATGGTTCTTTCTCTATGGATAAATTAGTTCAAAGAATGAATTCGGA
Organism: uncultured Peptoniphilaceae bacterium; assembly: GCA_964432945.1. Classification (GTDB taxonomy): domain Bacteria; phylum Bacillota; class Clostridia; order Tissierellales; family Peptoniphilaceae; genus CAYSPO01. The sequence continues at coordinate 9,376 of CAYSPO010000022.1, read as the reverse complement.
TTTATCTAATGACCTTGGTAACCTTGTTTCTAGGACTATTCAAATGGTTTCAAAATACAGAGATGGTATTGTTCCTGAAGCTAAAGATGAAAATGAAATAGATAAAGATCTAAAAGAAATGGCTAGCTCTTGCAAGAGCAAGGTAGAAAATTCTATCGATAAATTTGCTTTTAACAAGGCACTTGCTGATATATGGGCTTTTATTTCTAGGACTAATAAATATATAGATGAAACAGAGCCATGGGTACTTGCAAAAGATGAAGAAAATTCTGATAGGTTAGATACTGTTCTTTATAACTTAATTGAGTCAATTAGAATTATTTCTCAGCTTATTGAGCCATTTATGCATAATACTTCTAAGTTAATAAATGAGCAAATTTCTGTAGAAGGATTTACTTGGGAAGATTCGGAAACTTTCGGTCTTTACAAGGCTGGAACAAAGGTGGAAAGAGGCGAAAATCTTTTCCCTAGACTTGATATAGAAGCAGAAGTTGAAGAACTTAAGAAAACTAATAAAGAACTTTTCGAAACTAGGCAAGCTGCAAGATCGGAAAATTCAAAAGAAAAGGATGAAAAGATTAGTATAGATGATTTTGATAAAGTTAAAATAAGGGCTGGAAAGGTCTTGGCTTGTGAAAACCACCCAGATGCTGATAAGCTATTAGTTTTTCAAATTGATTTTGGAAATGAGAAAAGACAAATTGTATCTGGAATAAGAAAGCACTACAAGGCAGAAGACTTAGTAGGTAAAACTGTTATAGCTGTAACTAACCTAGAGCCTGTTAAACTTAGAGGAGTAGAGTCAAGCGGTATGATTTTAAGTGCTGAAGATGAAGAAGGAAATCTTTCTGTTTTAACTACTCTTGGAGATATTGAAGCTGGAGCTGGTGTCAAATAATGATTTTTGATAGTCATGCCCACCTTGATGATAAGAGGTTTGGGGATAGGGAAGAAATAATAGCTAATTTATATGATGATGGAATTAAATATGTTTTAAATCCAGGAGCAGACAGAGAGTCAAGCGAAAGAGCTTATGAATTAGCTAAAAAACATGATAATATCTATGGGGCTGTGGGAACCCATCCCCATGATGCAAAAGATTTTACAAAGGACGATTTAAAAAGGTACGAAGAACTTTCTAAAGATGATAAGATACTTGCTATTGGAGAAATCGGACTTGATTTTTACTATGACAATAGTCCAAGAGATATCCAAGAAAAAGTCTTTAGAGAGCAGCTTGATTTATGTATAAGGACTAATCTTCCTGTAATTATTCACACAAGGGATGCAATAGAAGAAACTTACGATGTCCTAAAGGACTACGAAGGAAAAGTTAGGGGAATAATTCACTGTTATTCAGACAACTGGGAAAATGCCCAAAGATTTCTTAATTTAGGTTATTTTATAGGTCTAGGAGGGGTTGTTACCTTTAAAAAATCCGATGCTACAAGGGAAGTTGCTAAAAATATTCCTATTGAAAGGCTTGTCCTTGAAACAGATGCTCCTTACCTAAGTCCAGAGCCTTTTAGGGGAAGACGAAATGAGCCTAAATACACAAAAGTTGTTGCAGAGAAAATAGCTGAAGTTAGAAACGAAGATGTAGATTATATAATTGAACAAACTTTTTCTAACGCTATGGAGATTTTTGGTTTATGAAGATAAAAGAAGCAATTATTGTAGAAGGAAAAGATGACATAGCTGCAGTAAAGGCTGCAGTTGATGCTGAAGTTATAGCAACTGGTGGAGCTATGATTTCTAAAAGTAAGCTAAAGACAATAAAAGATATAAACGATAGGTGCGGGATAATTATCTTAACTGATCCTGATTATGCTGGAGAAAAGATAAGAAGAAGATTATCTAGTCTTTGTCCAAATGCTAAACATTCTTTTATAAGTAGAGCTAAGGCAGAGAAAAAAGGGGATATCGGAGTTGAAAATGCAAGTCCTGAAGAAATAAAAGCAGCCTTACTAAAGGCGAAGGCAGAACTTGTAGAAAGAGAGGAGTCTCAAATATCTACATCAGATCTTTTCGAAGCTGGTTTGATGGGTGGGACTGGCTCAAGGAAGAAGAGAGAAATCTTAGGCGATATACTAGGAATTGGTTATTGTAACGGTAAGCAGCTTTCCAGTAGGTTGGCGAATTTTGCTATTGAAGCTGAAGAATTTCAAGAGGCAGTAAAAAAAATGGAGGAAAAATTAAATGGATAAATTATATAAGCCTTCATACTTAAAAGAAGTTCTTTCTAGGCATGGCTTTAATTTTTCGAAGGCCTTAGGGCAAAATTTCTTGGTAGATGGAAATATAATAAATATGATAATTGAAGGATCAGGAGTAGAAGAGGGAGATTTAGTAATAGAAGTAGGTCCAGGAGCTGGAACTCTAACTAATGAATTATCAGAAATAGCTGAAAAAGTAATAGCAATTGAACTAGATACTAACCTTCTTCCTATCCTTGATGAAACAACAGGGGACAATGTAGAAATTATTCATAAAGACGCATTGAAGGTGGATTTTAATAAACTGATAGAGGAAAATTCTTCCTATAAATCAGTAAAGCTTGTGGCTAACTTACCTTATAATGTGGGGACAACTATTGTAGCAAGAATTCTTGAAAACAGAGTTCCAATAGACTCTATGACTATTATGCTACAAAAGGAAGTAGCAGATAGGATGATGCAAGAGCCTGGAAATAGCGAATATGGTTCTATTAGCTTGCTGGTAAACTATTTTACAAGTAAGGTTGAAAATATAGCAACTGCACCTAAAACTGTTTTTATGCCTCAGCCTAAGATTGATTCTCAGGTTATTAAATTAACTATTAAAGAAGTAGAAGAAACTCCTTATGAAGATTTGATGTTTAAGATAATAAGAGGGGCATTTACCCAAAGAAGAAAGACTATCTTAAATAGCTTAACTGTAGGGAGTGGGGCAAGTAAAGCTGAAATAAAAGAAACTTTAGAAGAACTTAATATAAACCCTCAATTAAGGGCAGGAGATTTAAGTATTGAAAACTTTAAGGAAATAGCTGAAAATCTTCATAAAAATTTGAAATAAAAGATGATAAGTAATATCATATATACTACACTAGGAGTTTAATTATACTTTGCAATTAAACTTGTTTTCTCAAGAGAAGAAAACTAGGGAAAGAAAAATACTGGTAAAAGATAGAATAAGAATTTAGAAAAAATTGGATAAATTCTTATTCATTTTTTTATTAGTGAGATAAGCTTGTTTTATTAAGTTATAGTTATATCAATAACTAAAATATTTTTATAGAAGTTATTAATTAATAACAATAATTGTTAAAAAAAACGAGCAGGTCTTATAGTTTATTTAAAAAAGTTATCATTTTATAGAGTTTAATTGATAAATATAATCAAACTCATTGACAATGAATATCAATTAGGGATATAATAGTTTGGAGGAGATGAAATGCCTTTAGCATTTTTAAATATAGGTGATGAAATGGTTGTTGAAAGAATCGGTGGAGATAAGGACACAATTCGTCACTTAAAGGAATTAGGTATAACTGTGGGAGATACTGTAAAGGTAACAAACTCAGTTAATGGTGATTTAGTAATAGAAGTAAAGGGTGGAACTAAAATCGCCCTTAACAAGGACCAATGTATGAAAATTTTTGTAAGGTAGGTGGAAGGTGAAACTAACAGAAGGTAAAATCGGAGAGATTTTCACCGTAAAAAAAATTACAGGTGAAGGTCCAGTAAAAAGAAGAATTATGGAAATGGGTATTACAAGAGGCGTTGAAGTCTATATAGAAAAAATTGCTCCACTTGGGGATCCAATAGATATAAGAGTGAGAGATTATGATCTTTCAATAAGAAAAGAAGATGCAAATAATATTGAAGTAGATCCAAAGTAATAAGGAGGGATTTAATGAAATTTGCTTTAGCAGGTAATCCAAATAGTGGGAAAACCACTCTATTTAATTACCTAACCGGATCTAATCAATATGTAGGTAACTGGCCGGGAGTTACCGTAGAAAAAAAAGAAGGAAGACTAAAATCAGATAAAGATATAACTATAACTGACCTTCCAGGAATATATTCCTTATCTCCATATACTTTAGAAGAAGTTGTGGCTAGAGATTATTTAATCGACGATAGCCCAGATGGGATTATTAACATAGTAGATGGAACAAATCTACAAAGAAACTTGTACTTAAGCACCCAATTAATGGAATTGAGTATACCTATGGTTTTAGCAGTAAATATGTCCGATGTTATGAAAAAAGAAGGATATGAACTAGATACAAAGGCTTTATCTGAAAAGATGAATATGCCCGTAGTAGAAATAAGTGCTGCCAATGGCCAAGGAATTGAAAATGTAATATCTGCAATGAAAGAAGCAGTTGTCAAAAAACAAAAACCTACAACATTTATTTATTCTGACGAGGTTGAAGGAGCGATAAAAGAAATCTCCAATTTCGTTGACTCAGATAAAAAAAGATGGTTGGCTGTAAAACTATTTGAAAAAGATGAGAAAATTCTAGAAAAGTTAAAGCTAGAAGGTAAAAAAACAGAAATAGACAATATTATTAAGGCTTGTGAAAGTGAATTAGATGAAGACTCAGAGAGTATAATAACGGAAGAAAGATACGGAGTTATAGGTAGTTTTATCCATGGTCTTTACTCTAGATCAACTGAAAGAAAGAAAAATCTTTCTGAGAAAATAGATAGTATTGTATTAAATAGAGTGTTGGCTTTGCCTATCTTTGCCTTAATTATGTTTATAGTTTATTATGTTTCTATTTCAACAGTAGGAACAGGAGTTACAGATTTTGTAAACGACCAAGTCTTTGATGAAGGTTGGTTTTTATTTGGTAAAGGAAGAGAAGCCTATACTGAAGCATATGAAGAATTTGAAACTGCCCAAGAAATAAAGGAAGGTTACGAAGCTAAAGGAGCAACTGGAGAAGTTGAAGTTAGCCTTCATGATGAAGAAGGTAATGTAAGTGAAAGTTTACTTGTAGATAAAAATACTTACGAAAAAGCTCTAAAAGTAGAGGAACCTGAAGCTAGTGACTATGGTACTTTTATAAATAGTTTACCAAACTTAATAGAAAGTGGACTTGATAAGATAGGCGTTGGAGAGTTCTTAAAATCTCTTATCTTAGATGGTATTGTCGCTGGGGTTGGGGCTGTACTTGGATTTTTACCTCAAATGTTCGTTTTATTCCTTTTCCTTGCAATATTAGAAGGAAGTGGATATATGGCGAGAATAGCCTTTATCTTAGATAGGGTATTCAGAAAGTTCGGTCTTTCAGGAAAGTCCTTTATTCCTATGCTTATCGGAACTGGTTGCTCTGTTCCTGGAATTTTAGCCACAAGAACAATAGAATCTGACAGAGATAGAAGAATGACAATAACAACAACTTCATTTATGCCTTGTTCAGCAAAATTACCAGTTATAGCACTTTTAGCTGGAGCTGTTTTTGCAGGCTCTTGGTGGGTTGCCCCAAGTGCTTATTTTTTAGGAATCATATCGATAATAATTTCTGGTATCATTCTAAAAAAGACTAAAATGTTTGCTGGAGATCCAGCACCATTTATAATGGAGCTTCCTGATTACAGGTTCCCAACCTTAAAATATGTATTTAGTTCAGCAGTAGAAAGAGCAGGAGCCTTTGTAAAAAAAGCTGGAACAGTAATTCTTCTATCTACAATAGTAATTTGGTTTACATCAAGCTATGGATTTACTCATCAAGGTTTTGGTGCTGTAGATATGAATGACTCAATCCTAGCTGTTATAGGAAAGTCAGTTGCTTGGATATTTAAGCCTCTTGGTTGGGGAACTTGGCAAAATACAGTTGCCACTGTTTCTGGACTTGTTGCTAAGGAAAATGTAGTTTCTGCCTTTGGTATTCTTTACGGGGCTGAGCAAGTTGCTGAAAATGGCTGGCAAATATGGGAAAGTGTAGCTGCTAGCTTTACAACTGTTTCAGCATATTCTTTCCTAGCTTTCAACCTTTTATGTGCTCCTTGCTTTGCAGCTATCGGAGCGATTAAAAGAGAAATGGGATCAAGTAAATGGACACTATTTACCGTATCTTATCTAACTATTTTTGCATACGCAGTATCATTTGTTATTTATCAATTAGGAACTTTCTTCACAGGAGCTGGCTTTAATATAGGAACTTTATTAGCTATTTTAATTAGTTTAGCTACTATTTATTTAATAGTTAAACCTAGTAAAGAAGATGAGATTACAAAGGCTAAAAAACAAATGGCCTAGGAGGTCGATATGGATTTTATTATGAATAATCTAGGAAACATAATTGTAGGAGCAGTTCTTATATTTATTGTTTACAAGATTATTAAATATCTAAAAAATAATGATGACCCGTGTGCAGGTTGTTCAAGTGCTAAGACTTGCCAAAAAAGAAAGTATAGATAAAATTAATAACAAAGAGATAGCCAGTTAACAGATAAATCTATTCTGGGAACTGGCTCTTTTTTTATCTCTATTTTCCTTTTATATTTTTTTAAGTGTATTGCTTGAGTTCTTTGAGAATGGAAGTATTTCTAAATGGTTAAAATGACTTAAAGAAATAGATTATAAGTCATTAGAAAAGAATTCTAACTAAGATATTAGTCAATACTTTATTTATAATTATCTTTATTTCAAAGGTGATTTATATACTTTATACATCAAGTAAAAAAATTTCTTAAACATTAATATTTATGCTAGTATTATATAGATAAGGATTACATATCAAGTATTATAAATTTTAATTGTTTGTCAATATTATATAAATACTACTTAAGAACAACTGGTATTTTTCGCCTTTTTAATATATAATATTAACAAATAGGACTTTTGCGAGATAATACTGTTTTTTTATTGATAATTTGGGAATTAGATGAGGATGGTTAGATGAAAAAGATTTTTTTAATTACTTTACTTTCACTTTGCTTAAGTGGCTGCACTTATTTTGACGATTTTGAGCCAAATGTATCCCAAGCAATGACCTTCAAGGTAAGGCAGGTAGACCTTGAACAAGTGGTAAAAGATAATCCTGCGATGCAAGTACGTCAAGAAATTTCTACCGATAATCCAAGTGCCAAGCCAAGTCCTGAAGAAGGGGCAAGCCAAGGAGAATCTTACAGGGTAAATACAGATGTTCTAAATGTGAGAGCAGAGGCAAGTAGTGAATCTGCAAAAGTAAGCGAATTAGTTTTTGCAAGTGATGTAGAGATTATTGAAGAAATCGAAGATGAAAATGGCAATATTTGGGCTAACATTAACTTTGATGGTGGCAGTGGTTTTGTTTTAAAGGAATATCTAACTAATGAAAAGCTAGAAGAACCAATTGCTAGATATAGGGCTGTTGTTTATGTTGTTAATGTAAGAAGTGGGCCAACTGAAGATTCTGAAATTTTAGGTGAGCTTGGCTACTTTGACCAATTCGATGTTTTTGCCTATGTAAAAGATGAAAACGGAAAACAATGGCTAAAGACTATGTACAATGGAACGGAAGCCTATGTGATTTCTGATTTTTGTGTAGAAGTTGAATAGAGGTTGATATGTTAAAAAAAGATATAGTTTATGAAACGTTAAGGGATAAAATAGTTAGACTTGAGTATAAGCCTGGCTTAATATTAAATGAGGCAGATCTTGCAAGTGATTTAAGTGTAAGTAGGACTCCTATCCGCGATGCAATGCAAAGGCTAGAGAGAGATAAGTTAGTTGTTATTGCTCCGAGATATGGTGCCCAAATTCCTCAAATTGATTTTATAGGGATGAAAAGTCTTTTCGATTTAACTAAGGTTCTAGATAATTATGCTTCTGAATCTGCATGTATGAACGCTACTGAAGAAGATGTAGAAGAGCTTCAAGTTATAATAGATAGGTTAAGAGATTACGATATGGAAACCCAATACCAAGAAGCTATAATAGATGATGAGAATTTTCACTTAAAGATAAGAGAAATGGCTAATAATCGTTGGTTAGATGAGTCTTTGAGCTACCTACATTTACATTCTGAAAGATTATGGCATTACTGTAAAGATTTCTTTGAAAGCCCAGAGATTTTCCATGAAAGCTTACAACCTGTTGTTGATGCAATGAAGAATAAGGATCCTAAGGCAGCAGGAGAAGCTGCAGAGGTACATATTGATTCTTTTGTTGAAAAAATAAAGAATACCTTATTATAGAATTAAAAATTTAAATTTTGCTATCAATTTTATTTAATAAAAAAAAGGAGCCTGCTTTACGCAGACTCTTTTTTTATGCTTTAATTTCTATTTTCTTAGAAAATAATGAAAGTGAGTAACAAATAGCAAAATACATAAGACTGACTATTACAAACATTGGTATAACAAAACTTGTATCTTGTCCATAAATTATTTTAGCATTATGCATAAGTTCTGGAAGGGAAATAATAGTAGCTAAAGATGTATCTTTTATTAAAGCTATTAGCTGACTTACTAATGAAGGTAGAGTTTCCCTTAGAACTTGTGGAAGTGTTATATATCTTATAATCTGTGTTTTCTTTAATCCACTTGCAAGGGCTGCTTCTGTTTGCCCTTTAGCTAGAGATTCGAAACCTCCTCTTATTATCTCTGATATCATTGCTGATTCAAAAATTGTCATCGCCCCAACTGCTGACCAAAATATATTCATTCTGATTCCAAAGGCAGGTAGTGCAAAGTAGGTAAAGAATATAATTAAAAGTAAAGGTAGGTTTCTGATTAAGTCTATTACAAGTCCCAATAGCTTAGAAAGAACTGGTATTTTATGGTATCTAATTATCCCTAAGAGTACACCAATTATAACTGAAAATATTATGGATAAAACAGCAACCTGGAGGGTTACTCCTAGTCCTGTTAATAAAAATCTTAAATTTCTTAGTGAAAATGCTCCTGAAAAATCCATATTATTCACTCTCCTTTAATCCTAAGACTTTTTCTAATTTCCTAACTCCTAGTGTTAGAGGGATAGTTATAATCAGGTAAAACAAGGCTACAACTATATAGGTGTCAACAGTTACGAAAGTCTCTGAAGCAATTAAATCTCCGTAGTACATAAGATCAAGCCCAGCAACCATAGCTAGAATTGAGGAGTTTTTTACTAGATTTATAAACTGATTACCTAAAGGTGGAATTACTACCCTAATGGCTTGGGGAAGAATTACATATCTCATCAGTTGATTATTAGTTAGACCTTGAGATAGGGCTGCCTCTGTTTGTCCTTTGCTAATGGAGAGTATTCCTGCTCTTACATTGTCTGCAATAAAGGAAGATGTGTAGATTGTTAAACCGATTACACCGGCCTGAAATCCTGTTATATTGAAAAAATATAAAGGAATAACTACATAGAAAAACATTACAATAACTAAAAGAGGAATATTCCTAAA
>CAYSPO010000021.1:0-19795 GCA_964432945.1 uncultured Peptoniphilaceae bacterium | reverse complement strand
CGAATAGAACAAAAGTGAACTGTTAAATAATGACTAAATTGAAAGCTTTTATATATACTTGATTATATAAAATGAAGAGTTTGAGTAAGATAAATATAAAGAGTATGTAGAAATACATGCTCTTTTTTTTCTGTAAATATAAATTAAATAAATTTTCATAAAAATTGTCTAAATAAAAACATTATATTCTATACAAATTAAGTCGTTCTATTTATTGAAAATATGAGTTAATGATAGCTCTAAAGACACTTCTTTATAAATAAAACTTATATAGTAGGAAGAATAAGTTTACAAAACCAAATAAGAAGAGATAATTTAAATAATATATTATTATATTTGTTTTTAATTGGTAGTATGTTTGATATAATTTACTTTAATAAGTTAAATAAAGAAAAAATCAGATAAATATAATAAATTACATATTAAGTAAAGGGATGGTTAAGTGAATATATTTAATAAAGAAATAAACGAACAATTCGCCGTAGATTACTTAAAAGAATATGATGCCCGATATAAAAACTTAGTAAAATCAGAATGTCCTGACTTTATTTCTGAAAAAGATAGTATAGGAGTTGAGATTACACTTGTTGAATTCGATGGCTTTATTGATAGCTTTAATTATAGAGGAAAAACTTTAAAAGAATATATAAGAATGAAGGGCATTAAACCCACCCAAAAGAAAGAGTTTAAGGGTATCAATGAATTAATAAAGGGTAAGTATATATCGGATTTAGAAGACGAAATAAATAAATTTATTGATGAATTCTACTATAAAAAGGGAGATGAAATACTAAAACTAGAATCTATTGAACAATATAAAAAATTGGATCCAAATACTAATTTATTTTCAAAGTCATCATTTCCCAATGAAATTATTATGGAAGGCCAAAGAATTATTTGTCCTTTGCCTTCTATGTTTTGGACTGGACAAATAGTAAATAAATATATAGAAGCTGTGAAAGTAAAAAATCAAAAGTTAAGTCATTATAAAATTTTTGATGAAAATTCATTAGTATTAATCAATTCTACTGCGGGATTAGAGGAAACTTTAGATTTTGAAAAAAGAATAAAAAAAATTGATGAAATAAAATTTGATAAAATATTTGTATTAAATGAACTATTTAATAAGCAAATATATGAAATTGATTTAAGAAAATCTACTAGGTAACAGATATAATTATCCGAAAATTCAAGTAAATTTAGATCCAAGAAATTTGTATTAATAATATTTATTTAAGAATCTTCGTATGAGATACAAAGTTCACTTTATTATATATTTCTGGGATAAAGATGCAAGGACATATATAGGAATATTATTAGAATAAATCTAAATATATATTTAATAGCATACTTAAATAAATAGAAAATAGTATTCTGAAGTTATTAGTATTGCTTTTGATTTTTATTCAGGTATCCTATCGAAATTATAATAAGGAAAATATCAACGATTGTGAATAGGTTTCAAGGTCTGTACTAGGGGAAAAAATAGGGATTAAAGTGTTTTTTATTAATATATGAGGTTAAATGATGAAAAAAATCTTTAAATTATTATTAGTTATAATTCTGATATTAGTAATATTTGCTCTCGCTATTTATGAAATAAACAAACCAAGAACTATATCTAATGTTAAGTCAAATGATAATAAGTATTCTTTGGAACTTGTAGAGACGGAATCTCCATTCTTTTTCAGTGCTTCACAAGTTCGTATTATATTAAGAAATGAAGATAAGGAAACTTATGAAATAAATTCAGAAATATATAATGATGGAAAATATCTTGATGAAAGTAATTGGAGTGTAAATTGGCAAACCAATTATGTTGACGTTATTTTAAAAGGCGAAGAGCAATCAGATGAAGTAGTTACGATTTATTATATAAAAAGAAAGTATAAGAAATCTATTGAAAACAATTCTAGAAATGCAGATAATGATGAGATTATTCCATCAGAGGATAATATAGAGACTCCTCAAGAAAATCTAGATAAAATGGAATCAGAGAACTTAATCAAAATTCCAAATTCTATATATGGAATAATTGAGATGGATCATGCAATGGCAAGAAGTTTATGGTGTTTTGTGGAGATATCAAATAATGGCATGGTATTTATTTCTGAAATACCTGATACTAGCCCAAGTATAGAAGCAAAAATAGAGAAAGGAAAAATAGTATTAAGATGTGAAGATGTTCATGGAAATATAAAACTTTATGAATCTGTAGATAATGGAAAGACTTGGAAAGTGCAATGAAGGTTACTTTTATTTTCACATATTAGTCTTTTGTCATAATTATGACAATGTAATTATTAACGATAGTAACTATATTGAAGTCATTCCCTAGAAGAACAAAATATGGATTGTTATAATTTTAGAGAGATTATTGAATAAAATTACTCTAAATAAGATAAATAAAAACTAAATTTATGGAGGAGATCTTTTGAGAACATACAAGGATAAAGAGGAATTAAAAGCAGAGATTAATGAAAGCTTTGAAAAATATATTTCTGAGTTTGATAATATTCCTGAATCATTAAAGGATAAAAGAATAGACGAAGTAGATAGAACTCCAGCAGAAAATCTTGCTTATCAGGTGGGATGGACTAGCTTAATTCTTAAATGGGAAGAAGATGAAAGAAGGGGACTTCCAGTAAAAACGCCATCTGATGATTATAAATGGAATGAATTAGGAGAGTTATATGTGTGGTTTACCGATACGTATGCTCATTTATCTTTAGAAGAGTTGAAAGCTAAATTAAATGAAAATATTAAATCTATCTATGAAATGATTGATTCGTTAAGTGAGGAAGAATTATTTAAACCGCATATGAGAAAGTGGGCTGATGAAGCTACAAAAACAGCGGTATGGGAAGTATATAAGTTTATTCATGTGAATACTGTTGCACCTTTTGGAACTTTCAGAACAAAAATTAGAAAATGGAAAAAGCTAGTGTTATAAATTACAAAAGTCTTTATGTACGGGTGTTAATTAAAATTATTTTAATTGCCTCTTTGTAAGATTATAGTAAAAAAAGAAATAGTAATATATAGTTAATTTTATAAAATTAAGAATTTGAATAAGATAAATAGAAAGAGTATATAGAAATATATGCTCTTTTTTTAGTTTTAAAAATAATAGATATAAACTAATGCAAAATAAAAATGAAGTTATAAATTATATAATTTATAACTATTTTCCTTTTAGTTTTATAACCTTTAGAAGAATTTACTTCAATAGTAATTTTTGGGTGATTTTATATGTTGCTATCTTAATACAACCAATCATTTGTTTTTCATAATCACAAAAAAATATCTTTTCAATTAAATGATTTAAAGATTATGAAATATGATAATTAACAAATAGAAATTATACTTAATAGAATTGATATATTAGGAATAAAGAAATTAATGAGTTCCACTAAATATGATTAAAATCTCAGATTATTTAATTAATAATATAAAAATATTATATATACATACAAAGAATTGTAATGTTTCACTAAAAGCTTTAAGGGTATGATATTAACAACTGAGGAGGTGCATTATATTGTATATTTTAGAGTCACGAGCTCTAAGAGGACCTAATTATTTTCATCAAAAGCCAGTAATTTTATTAAAGATAGATCTTGAAGAATTAGAGGAAAAACCAACAGATTTAATACCTGGTTTTAAGGATAATCTAGAAAAGATGATTCCTACTATGATAGAACATACATGTTCACCCGGAGTAAGAGGTGGATTTTTTAAAAGATTAGAAAGAGGTACTTGGGCAGGGCATGTTGCTGAGCATATAGCCATAGAATTACAAAATTTAATAGGGCACAACATTACTTATGGAAAAACTGTGACTTTAAAAGAAAAGGGTAAATATTTCATAGCTTATAGATATCTAAATGAAGCCGTCGGACTTAAGGCAGGAGAAATGGCCATAGAAATAACTAATAATTTATTTAATGGGAAAACGACTCTTATTGATTCTTATTTGAAAAAATTAAATAAGATTAATGATGAAACTCAATTAGGGCCTTCTACCAGATCAATAGTTACTGAGGCTGAAAAAAGAGGAATCCCTCATTTAAGGCTTAATGAACATTCTTATGTTCAACTAGGTACCGGAATTTTCCAAAGACGAATTGAAGCGACAATAATGGATTCTACCTCATCTTTAGCTGTAGAAATTGCAGGAGATAAAGAGAGAACCAAGAATATCTTAAAGGAATCTAATATTCCTGTTCCTGATGGAGTCATAATTAGTAAAGAAAAAGATTTGCATGATGTAGTTACAAAGTTAAGTTTTCCATTAGTTGTTAAGCCTATTTCTGGAAATCATGGAAGAGGCGTTACAACAAATATTAAAACTTATAAAGGTTTAATTCATGCTTTTAATAAAGCTAGAAAAATATCTAATAGTGTTATTGTGGAGGAATATTTAGAAGGAAATGACTACAGGCTTTTATTAATTGATGGGAAACTTGAAGCAGCTGCTTTAAGAGAACCAGCATTTATAATTGGAGATGGCATAAAAAGTATTAGAGAGCTTATCAAAGAGGAAAATCTTAATCCCGATAGAGGGGATGGGCATAGTAAGAATCTAACTAAAATAACTTTTGACTCAGACACAGAATTTGCTTTATCAGAAAAAAATTTAAACCTAGAATCAATTCCAAATAAAGATGAAAAAGTTTATGTTAAGACTACAGCTAATATTTCATCTGGTGGTACAGCTATAGATATCACTGATATTGTACACCCATATAATAAAGTTATGGCTGAAAGAATTGCTAATATAATAGGGCTTGATGTAATGGGTATTGATATAATAGCTAAAGATATAGAAGTACCTATTATAAAATGGAGCGGTGGTGTTATAGAAGTTAATGCTGGACCTGGATTTAGAATGCACCTAGCCCCTACCAGTGGAAAACCGAGGAATGTTGCAAAGGCAGTAGTTGATATGCTATTTCCAGAAGAAGTTGAAAGTCAGATACCAATATGTGCAATAACTGGTACGAATGGAAAAACTACTACTACAAGATTAATTTCATATATCATAAGTTTGAGTGGTAAAACTGTTGGAATGGCATCAACAGATGATGTTATTATAGATAATTTACCTATTTTAAATGGAGATTATAGCGGTCCCATGGGAGCAGAAGCTGTTATGAAAGATAAAAGATCTGAGGTTGCAGTGTTAGAAGTTGCTCGTGGGGGAATAATTAGAAGAGGTTTAGGATTCAAAGAGTGTGATGTGGGAGTTTTATTAAATGTATCTTCTGATCACTTAGGCCTAGATGGAATCGATACATTAGATGAATTAACTAGAGTAAAATCAACAGTTACTTCTTCGGTAAAAGAAAATGGGTTTTCGATTTTTAATGCAGATAACAAACAATGTTTAATATACACAGATAAAGCATCTGGTAATATTGTATATTTTTCGAAAAATAAAGATAATTCTTTGTTAAGTCAAAATCTTAATGAGAATAATTTTAATGTAACTTTAATTGGTAATAATGTCGTTATTCAAAGAGTCTCTGGGAATATTGAAGTTGTTAATATACTGGATGTGCCTATGACTTTTCGAGGTAGTGCAGAATTTAATATAGAAAATGTTTTAGCTGCTGTTGCTGCTTGTTATGCACTTGGCACTAGCATTGAAAACATAAGATCAGGTCTATTAAGCTTTAATATGTCCATAAGTCAGTCTCCAGGACGAATGAATTTATTTAAGGTTGGAGATTTTCATGTAATTATTGATTATGGACATAATGTTGGTGCTTATAGATCTACAGGCGAGTTTATTATGAATTTTACTAGTCGAAGAAAACTCAGGTTAGCTTGTGGTGTAGGGAATCGTAGAACAGAAGATATATTAGAAATGGGAAGAGTTGGTGCTAAATACTCAGACTATTATGTGATCTCAGATGCCACACCTAAAACACGAAAAACTGGTGAAACCGCTGAAATTTTAAAACAAGGATTAATTGAAGGTGGCTTTGATGAAAGAAATATAGACACTATATTAGATGAGTATGAAGCAGTAAATCACCTTTTAAATATGGCAAAATCAGGCGACCTTGTATTTCTTCAAATAGATGATGTTCCAGGAGTAATAAATCAGGTGCTTAATTTCAAAGACAATTATTTAAACTTTAAAAATGAAGATAAGAATTATGTTAATGATGTAATTATTTGATGCTTTTTAATAAAGAGAGCTTATTATTTAATATATTTATAAACTAAATATTTAGATTATAGCTATACTTTACTATTTCTTTTTATATAGAAATAGTTTAGCTAATAATTTAATATAATTAATTTAATAAGGAGGTATAGTATGGGGTATTTAAAGCATAATCAAGAAGAACATAATAAGGCGAAAAAGATAGCTAAGAAAATTGATGGAAGTACGGATAATAAAGAGAAAAAGAAATTGTTTGAGGATCTTTATATCATCATTTATTCTCATCATAAGGCAGAGGAAGAAGTTATATTTCCAGCAGTAATGGAAAGGTTAACTAAGGAAGAAGATAAAGATATTGTTAGAGAGATGATTGAAGAACACAGTTTAGCTTCCTATCAATTTTCAACTGTAAATCAAACATTACTTGATAATGATACTTGGAACGCTAAATTTACAACATTGATGGAAGTTGTAGAGCATCACATGGATGAAGAAGAAGAATCTTTTACAGGGCTAGGAAAAAAAGTTCTAGACAAAGAAGAAGATAAGGTTTTACTTGAAGAATTTGAATCTGCAATGGATAAGTATGAGAAAGAAATGAAGGAAAAATTGAAATCTTAATAGAAAGGTGATCTAAATGGATAAGAAAAAGAAAAACAATGAGAAGGTCAATGAAAAGATAGATGAACTCAAGAAAAATTATGTTGATGATTCTGGAACTGATTTGACGACTAACAAAGGTGTTAAAATGTCAAATGATAACTTTACATTAAAGGCAGGTCAAAGAGGTCCATCTCTTATGCAGGATTTTCATTATTTTGAAAAGATGCAACATTTTTCCAGAGAGAGAATTCCTGAAAGAGTTGTTCACGCAAGGGGTACGGGTGCACATGGAACCTTTACCGTTACAAAAAATGCTAAAGAATATTCTGTTGCTGAGTTTTTAAGCGAAGATGGTAAAGAAACACCAATTTTCATTAGATTTTCCACTGTTCAAGGGTTTAGAGGTTCTGCAGATACTGTAAGAGATAACCATGGTTTTGCTGTTAAGTTTTATACTCAAGATGGTAACTTAGATCTTCCAGGTGTTACTCACCCAGTATTTTTCCTTAATGATGCTATAAAGTTTCCTGATTTTATACACTCTGTAAAACCTGAGCCTAAAGATGAGGTTCCACAAGGTCAATCTGCTCATGATTCTTTTTGGGATTTTGTAGCTAATAATCCCGAAACTTTACACAATGTTTGTTGGACTATGTCTGATAGAGCTATTCCTAGATCTTATAGAATGATGGAAGGTTTCCCAATTCATACTTATAAATTAGTTAATGAAGATAGGGAAGTATTTTTCTGTAGATTCCATTTTAAACCAGACTTAGGTGTTCATTCACTTGTTTGGGAAGAGGCTCAAAAAATTCAAGGAATGGATCCGGATTTCCATAGGAAAGATTTAATGGAGGCAATTGATAAAGGCGACTATCCAAGATGGACATTTGGGGCTCAAATTATCAAAGAAGAAGATGAATTTATGTTTGACTTTGATATCTTAGATGCTACAAAACTTTGGCCAGAGGAAATTGTTCCTGTGACAGAGTTTGGTAAGATAGAATTAAGTAAAAATGTTGAAAATTTCTTTGCAGAAACTGAACAAGCTGCTTTTAATCCAGCAAACTTAGTTAGAGGTATTGAAGCGTCAGATGACCCACTTTTACAAGGAAGGCTTTTCGCTTATAATGATGCCCATCTTTATAGGTTAGGTTCTCCAAATTTTGAAGATCTTCCTATAAATAGACCAGTTTCAGAGGTTCATAATAACCAAAGAGATGGATTTATGCAACATAAAATCCACACATCTCCTACTAACTATGGAAATAACTCTCGTTTAGAGAATGCTCCAACAGTAACTCCTTGGGAAGATGGCGGCTATGAGACAACCACTCAAGAGGTAGATGGTGTTAAAACTAGATCAAGAATTCTTGCTTTTAAAGATTTCTATACACAACCGAGAATGTTCTTAAATTCTTTAACTGATGTAGAAAGAAAACATACTATGGATGCTTTTTCTTTTGAACTTACTAAAGTTAAATCTCAAGATGTAAGACAGCAAGTTGTTAATCTGCTTGGAAAGATAGATATGGATTTTGCTAAAGGTATTGCAGAGGACTTAGCTCTTGAGGTTAAGGAAGATGAATTATCTAAATTTATAGCTGATGAAGATGGAAACATTGAATCAGAAGACTTTGATTATGAAGGTAAGTCAGTTGAGGAATCCCCTGCTCTTTCTCAAGAAAAAACAGTTAAAAAGCCTAACACTCTAAAACTTGCCGTATTAGTTTCAAGTGAAGCTGATATGACTGAAGTTGGAAAGATTATTAAACCATTAGAAGATAATGGGATTTATATTAATATTATCTCCGAAAAGTTAGGTTATTTAGAGCTTGATAAGAAAAGAGAAATAGTCGAAACTTTCAATACTGCTGATATGGTTTTATTTGATGCCTTGTATTTAGCAGGTATGAATGATTTAGATAAAAACTTTAAAGCTGATGTTCAACAGTTTTTAGATGATGCTTACACTCATTTCAAACCTATTATCGTAGCAAGTGATTCTGAAAAATTCATTACAGAAGAAAGATTAGAGGAGCCAGGCTTGATAAAGGTTGCTAATTCTAAAGAAGAAGATGTTTTAGATGGAATAACTATGATGCGTTACTGGAAAAGAGATAAAAATAAATAATAAGAAAAGTAGATATATATTTAATATAAAGTTGTAATAAATTAATCCTAGCTAAATTATATTTTTGGCTAGGATTTTTTTGTTTTTAACTAATTGTAGTGATTTTCTACTATTTATTTCAAAGTATTATATTCTAAAGTTTTAGTATACTTATTGATATAATTATGTATAAAAATCAACAATGAAAACGAATATATAAATTAAAATGTGAGGTAATTATGAAGATAAACAAAAAAATCTTACTATCAGAAGTTTTCGATAACATTAATAATAAAAAAGTAAAAATAAAATTCAATATGAATCCTTCTAATCCTGAAGTAAAAGCCTGGGATTTGTTGTTAGGTGATGATTCAGCTTGGACAGAAATGAATGCTTATAAAAGCAAGAAAAATATAAATAATAATATGGGCACTTCAGATTACCTTTTGGCTTTCGCTCAATATTATCCCTATGGTCCAGAATATTTTATTTTTGGAGATAGTTATGTAAATACATAACTTTTTTTATTTCTAAAAAATAATGATTAGAAGAAGTGTAAAATAAAAATAATTATTGACAAGTGTTATATACTGTTTTATACTGTTATGTATAAAAAGGAGGAAGATATTTTGAAAATAATAGTTTCAAATAATAGTAGTATTCCCCTATATGAACAAATTAAGGAAGCCATAAAAAAAGATATAGTAACAGGGAGTCTAAAGGCGGGTGAGAAATTACCATCTGTTAGATCTTTAGCAAGAGATTTGAAAATTTCTATATTAACCGTTAAAAAAGCCTATGACGAGTTAGTAGATGAGGGATTTATAGAGACAAGGCAAGGATTAGGATCTTTTGTTTTAGAAGATAATTCTCAGTTAAAACAAGAAGAAAAAAACAAGACCCTAGAAGAAAAAATAATAGAAGTAGTAAAGCTTGCTAAAGCTCTGAAAATTTCTAAAAAAGAATTAGAAGAACTAATAGATTTTATTTATGAGGGAGATTTAGATGACTAATAGAATTGTTATGGAAAATGTAAAAAAAGAGTATAAGAATTTCCAGTTAGGTGAAATTTCCATTTCTATACCTAAAGGTTATATAACTGGCTTTATCGGAAGAAATGGTCAAGGTAAAACAACAATGATTCGCTCAATATTATCGTTTATTAATTTTGAAGGAAATATTTTAATCGACGGAAAGCATAATTTAGATTTAGATTTTCTTCAAAAAACAGGTATTGTTATGGATGAGCAATTTTTAGCTAAAGATTGGACAATAAGTTTAGTAAATCAGGCAATGGAGATAGGATATGAAGAATGGAATTCAAAACAGTTTTTTAACTTTATAAAAAGCTTTGATATCCCTTTGAAATCTAAGGTGAGAGAACTTTCAAGGGGAATGAAAATCAAGTTAATGTTATCTATTGCTTTATCCCATAATGCTGATTTACTTATTTTAGATGAGCCCACAAGTGGTCTTGATCCTAGTACACGTGATGAATTTGTTGATATTATTCAGAAATATATGGAAAATGAAGAAAATACAGTTCTTTTTTCTACTCATATAACACAAGACTTAGAGGCGATAGCAGATTATATAATTTTTATTGATGATGGAAAACTCATTCAATTCGCACCTATGGAAGAGTTTATTAATTCTTATAAGATTATTAAAGGAAGTTTAGATGATTTAGAAAGAATCAGTAATAATAATTTATTAGGTTATAAGAAATCCTCTATTGGTTTTGAAGCTCTTATAAGTAAGAATTTTGAGGATAAAATCCCTTCTTATATTAATATAGAAAGTGCAAATATTGAAAAAATTATGGTTTTATATAGGAGGGAAGGTTAATGAGAGATATAGGAAAAATTATAAAGTTAGATTTTGTGTCTATTCGTCCATATTATACTTTTAAAAATTTAATAATATTAATTGTTTTAAGTGTTTTCTATGCTATGGTAAGTAAAAATGCCTTTGTAACCTATGGAGTTGCTTCTATGTTTGCTATATTATTTTCTTCTTATCCATTTTTAGTTGGCGAAGAATCGGGAATAGATATATTGTATGCAGCTTTTGGAATTAGACCTGAAAAAGTTGTTTTAGGTAGATATATTTGGAGTAGTATAGTTATACTTATTGGAATATTGGCTGGGAGTATATTAGCTGGTATTACAACAATTATTTTAAAAGAAGATTTTCATATTATAGAGCATTTACTTTATGTAATTGGAATTTTTTTCTTTAGTAGTATAATTATCTTAATTCAGTATCCCTTATACTTTAAATATCGATATAAAAAGGCAAAAACGGTTCTTGCTATTGTATTTTTAATAGTTACAATTTTAATTTTTGTTTTAGGATATTTTAAAGATAGTTTTGAACAAGTAGCTGAATTTTTTACAAATAATCCATATTTAATATTATGTATAATTGTATTAATTTGGATATGTATATGTATACTGTCAATTAAGCTTTCAATAAATATTTACAAAAAACGAGATATAGTTTAAGAAAGTAGTTTAACACAAACTAAATAATAAGAAATACTTACAGTTAAAATTAAACTATATAAATTATATTTTATTGAGAGAGTAAAGAAAAAATTATTTTATAAATCAAAGCCGTAGCTTAATTGTTACGGTTTTTCTTATAGGCATAATTTGTAAAATACTATTAATAATTAAAGGTAAAATTATATTTTAAATATTATACCTATATAAATATTTTATAGTGTAATTTCTTATATACATATAGTAAACTATAAAGTAATAGGAATTAAAAATAGTTATTGTAGAGGGGGAAAAGTCATATGTTAAGCTACTATAGTAAGCTTTCTTCAGAAGTATATGATATCGATAAATATATAGGTCTTTCATTTGGAGATGTTGAATTTTATAGTAAAAGATTAGATTCTTGCAAAGGCAAAATTCTAGAGCCTGGAGTTGGGACTGGTAGAATTCTTATTCCGCTATTAGAAAAAGGATTTGAGGTAGATGGATTCGATATATCAGAAGAGATGCTAGAAATTTGTCGTAGTAATTGTGAAATTAGGGGGCTTAATCCTAGATTATTTTTAAGTGATATGGAATCATTTTCGTTAGAAAGAAATTATGAAGCAATTATTGTTCCAACGGGAACATTTTTATTATTAAACCAAAGGGAAAATTCAATTAATGCATTAAGAAATTTCTATAATCATCTTAATAACGGAGGTAAGCTAATAATAGATTTATTTATGCAAACTGATTTTGTAATTGGAAATACATCAACTAGAACTTGGGAATGTGATAATGGAGATATAATTACACTTGAAAGTAAAATAGTCGAAGTGGATTATATAAATCAGTTTACAGTTTCTCATAATCGATATGAAAAATGGAAGAATGGCAACTTAATAGAAACTGAACTTGAAAGGTTTCCTCTTAGATGGTACGGAATCGAAGAATTCAAATTAATCCTAGAACAAATAGGTTTTGAAGATATAATTATATCTGCAGACTATGATTATGGTAAACATCCAACGAATTCAAAGCAAATGATAAGCTTCGAAGCTGTAGCTAAGAAATAGATATATATAAGAAGATAAGATATAAAATAAAGAATCTCATTTATGGAAAAAGAGATAAAATATCAAATTATATAAAAAGAGTATTAATCTTAGTATGTTTGTCTTTATTAAGCCATTAAATAGTTTTAGTTTATTATATTAAGTTACAAGCTTCTTACGATATCATAATAAATTTATTACAAAAAAATTATTTACAACCTTTTTTTTGACAAGTCACTTTGCTGCTAGTTTCCACCCAATCTTCTTTATTATCATCAATTCTGGCACCACATGCAGTATAGTTTCCTTTTTTTATATGAATCTTTCCTTTTTCAGATTTTTTAGTATCGTTACCAATATATTTTATGTTTTTCATTTTAAATTCTCCTTTAAATCCTGCAAGAAGCTTATTACTTATTATATCTTTAGTACATATATCAATATATCATAAATATAGAATAAGTCTAATTAAATATCGTTCATTATATGGAATAAGAATATTAAGGCTTAACAGTAAATTAATAATTATAATTCAGTATAGTTATTAAATATTAATATATTTAGACAAAATCCTAAAAACAATAATAGAATTTATTAAATAATACTAATGCAAAAAATAAACACCATAGATATTAGACTACAGTGTTTATGACTCTAAGTTAATTTTATTTTATAAAATGAAGGTGCAAATATAGTTTGAAATTTTTAATTAAGAAATTTACTCTTAATTATTGGGATAATAGAAGAATATCCGTACAATAAAGCTTTTGTATAAAAATAAATACTAATTGGTTTAGTTAAGATTAATCTTATGGAAAAATCTTTAAAGTCTATCTCACTAAGTCCTGCTATCAAACAAAATGTATCAGCAGGGGCAAGGGGGAGTATCAGGACAATTGTGAGAATAGTTTTGAATTTACCATTGTCTTCTAAATAAGTTAACATTTTATTATATTTTTTTGTTC
Source organism: uncultured Peptoniphilaceae bacterium (assembly GCA_964432945.1). Classification (GTDB taxonomy): domain Bacteria; phylum Bacillota; class Clostridia; order Tissierellales; family Peptoniphilaceae; genus CAYSPO01. The sequence goes on along the minus strand of CAYSPO010000021.1, from coordinate 6,392 downwards.
CTATTATTTTTGTTACAAGTTTTGCTCCATATTTTCTTGATAGCATAAATAGAATAAGAGAACCTAAAATACTACCAATAAAATTATAAATAAATCCTTTTACTTCTCCAAAGATTAAAACACCAACTGGTAGGAGGATAGATGCTGGAATAATTTTAGTTATTGTCCTCAAAATATGGATCATAATGAGTATTATGGGACCTGCTGGACCTACTCTAGTTAAAAAATCAGATAGAACTTGTTCATCAGAAAATAGACCCATTTTATATCCTTTATAAACAAAATAAATAGTTGCAGCAAATCCAATGAAAGTAAGGGCTCTTTTTATAATTTTAAATAAAGAACTATCATTATTAACTTCTTCATTTTCCTTAAGAGGAGCATCATTTTTCATTAAGTATATCTCCTATTCCATATTTTACAAAAGTATTCAGTCAATATCTCTATTATTAGATAAAAAAATTAAACAAAGCATATCTGGACCTGTATGACTTCCCATAGTTGGGCCAACATAATTTATTTTTATATCTTTTACATTAAACTTTTCTAGCAAAGATTTTTTCAAATATAATGCATCTTTTAAGCAATCGCCATGGTTAATAAAAATAACCTGTTCTTCAGGATTAATTACTCTATTTTCAAAAACATTAAGTAAGAATTTTATAGATTTTTTATGACCTCTGATATTTTTTGTTACTTTTAATTGTCCTTTATCATCAACATTAAGTAATGGATTTATATCTAATACACCACCAACAGTTGCCATAGCTGGAGAGATTCGGCCTCCCTTTTTTAAGTGATCTAAGTTTCCAACAGTAAATAAATGTTGGACTTTTAAAGCATTTTCATAAATCCATTTGATAATCTCTTCATTAGATTTATTATCCTTAAGCATTTCTGATGCATAATAAACTATAGCACCTAAACCTGCTGATGCACTTTTTGAATCTATTACTGTTAAATCAAGAGAAGGAATTTCTCTTAGCAAATCCTCTCTTGCCATCATAGCATTATTTACTGTTCCACTAAGTGCAGAAGATAGTCCAATATAAATCATTGAATAGTTTTGTTGTGCATATTCTCTGAATACTTTCTTATAAGCATTAATATTAACCTGTGAAGTTTTTGAAATTTCTCCTAATCGTAATTTTTTATAAAAATCTTCATAGGATAGCTCTTGTCCCAAATCATCATAATAGAGTTTATTTCCAATAACATAAGTTAGAGGAAGAACAACTATATTATTCTTTTTGATATAGGCTAAGTCCATATCACAGCTTGAATCAGTTAATATTACGGTCTTCCTGCCCATAAAATCACCTTTCTAAACTTATTTATTAAACTCTGACCATAATTCTTCAGCTTTTTTATCCCACGCTTCAGCATATGGTGTTGTCTTCTTTTTGAGCTCTTCTGGTGTTTCTGGTTCAATTACATCAGTATTTTTAGCGTTAGTTTTCGCGATAATTTCTCCTAAAATTTCTGGATTTTCTAACATTGGACAAGGCTTTAACATATTTTCATTAAATGGTTGCTTAGATTGGTATGCGGCAAATAAAGGACTTTGTAAAATTTCTACAATACTGTGGTCTTTTATATTTACATCTGAATAATGTATAAATACGCAAGGCTCTACATCGCCATTTGAGTTGATATGAAAATAGTTTTTTCCTCCTGCAATACAGCCGTTTGTAGCATTTGCATCATTTTGAAAATCCATACAGAAGATCTTTTTACCACCATGTGCTGCTCGTATTTCTTTAATTCTTCGGAAGATATATTCTCTTTGATCAGGGTTAGGCATTAAGTCTGGTGCTGCATCTTTTCCAACAGGCATATAGTGGAAAAACCAAGCATAAATAGCACCTTTATCTATAAGTAAATCCATAAATTCATCTGAAGTTATAGATTTATAGTTTTTAGAAGTATAGCATTGACTAGTTCCAAAAGGAATTCCATATGATTTTAGGATATCCATCGTTCTCATAATTTCTTGGAAAGAACCTTCTCCTCTACGAGAGTCATTAATTTCTTCAAATCCTTCAATTGATAAACTAAAGGAAACATTACCAAGATCCTGAACTTTTTGTGCAAATTCCTCATCAATTAATGATCCGTTTGTAAAAATAGAAAAATAACAATCATTATGTTTTTCAGCTAATTCTAAGATTTCATTTTTACGAATCAAAGGCTCACCACCTGTCAACATAAAGAAATATATATCTAATTCTTTAGATTCACTTACAATTTTGTTCATCTCTTCGTAAGTAAGATTAGTTTGCTTATCATATTCTGAAGCCCAGCAACCAATACATTTTTTATTGCAGGATGAGGTTGGGTCAAATAAGATAGTCCAAGGAACAGATGCACCTATTTTATCGGCATGTTTTACACGACGAAGATTAGTAACGAGCATTGACTGATAACCTAGGTTAAGTAAAGCACCTTTTATACAGTTAGGGTGGATTCTTTCAGTAATATCTGCTGCTACTTCCATCCACTTATTATCTGGATTTTTTATATATTCAAAAACCCAATCCCAATCAACATTCATTTTTTCTAATTGATTTCTGAAATATTTAAATACAGTTTCTGTTAAATTAACATAATTCTTTTGCTGTTCTTCTGGAGATAAACTTAAATGATAATCAATGGCTTTGTTAAATACAGCTCTGACTGCTCGATCTCTTGTTTTCATATACATTCTCCTTTTAATACTTTAAGTAATTTTTTTATTCCTTATCTGTTATCTATCAGTAAATGTTATATAAGAATAGATTAAAGTTTTCAGCCTAATAGGAAAGGGATTTCTTAAATCTATTCATGATTTAATTAAGTAGGTAGATAGGGACTATACATATATTGTAGTAAATATACTAATAATTAACATTGGCTAAAATTTTCCTAGTGTCTAAAAATATGACGGATTATGAGATGTGTCTAAATTAATTGGATATTAATTCATTTTTAATAAATACTTTCAATATCATTTGAAAAAGAATTAATAATGTGAATGTCTAAAAATCAAGGAATATCAGATTTTACAATTTTTTATTTCACAATATTTCCATTATTTAAAAGTATGTTTACTCTATTAAGTTAATGAAATATTTTTCAATAATAATCTAATAAAAAATAATTAGAATATTTAATAGAGGATGTATAAAATACTTTATATGTAAGATTATTACTGATATATATATATTTATAAACACTCTTTTCAAATAAAAAAAGAGATAAGTAATATTACTTATCTCAAGTTTTTGATTTAGTTTTTAGATTTCTTCATCTTCATTAAAGCGTTCTTGGACAACATTAGAACCATAATATAATATGTCATAAACTTTTTTCAAAAACTCATCAGCTGTCATACAGTCTTCTTCACTAAGCCATCTTTGTATTGCAGCAAAAATAGCATCAGCAAAGAAATTTATTGTAAATTCATCGAGTAGTCTATCTTCAAAAACTATCCTTAGATGGTCTTTTAAAGATATAAGTAAAAATTCTCTCATATGTTCATAAAAGGAGTTTGGCCCTTTAACTTCTAGAGCGTTTCTGTAAAATATTTTATTTTCATAGAGATATTCCATACTTGGAACTAAAAGATTGAATTTTTCTTTAGAGGATAAAGTATCTTGTGAATCTAATATAAGTGGAACGAACTCTGTATTAAAAATCCAATTTACTAAAAAATATTTATCTTTAAAGTGATAATAAAAGCTCTTCCTATTCATTCCACATTCTTCGCAAATTTCTCCGATTGTTATTTTATCTAATGGTTTTGTTTGCATAAGTTCTTTTAACGATAAGGCTAAAGCACGTTTTGTTATATTGGAGTTTGACACTTTTTTTTCCTCCTAGTTCCAATAATATTTATTAATTCTATAAAATAAATTCTGTGTTAATTTTACTTTATCAGATATATAAGCTATTTTCAAGGAATGAAAATCCATATAAAAAGGCTGGTTTATATGTTTAAAATGATATGAAAATAGTTTATTAGTTAATATATAATATTGTATACTTTTGATATAATTAAATTTGTAAATATGTATGCTTTTCAATAATAGAGTAAGCATATAAATAAAATTATATAGGTGATTCAATGGAAAATATTAATAAAGACAAAATGAATTCGACATGGGACTTCTTATGGTATGCACTCTATGCATTTGCAGGGTTAGGTTTAGAGATTATATTATGGAACTTTATTGAGCCAAATATTTGGGGGAGATCAGTAAGCTATAAACCTAGTCAAAATGTAATTCATTGGATATTGACAATAATATGCTGGGTTAGCATTATTCTTCTTCTTATAAAAAATTCCAGTAAAAAACTAAAGTTTGATGTTATTAACGCAAATAGGGTTTCTCTTAAAGGAATTCTATTAAGTATGATTCTAATTATCATATGTATTATGATGAACTCTTTTGAAGATGGAAACTTAAAGATAATAGGAGAATTTAGAAGAAATGAGTTAATTGAATTCATTTTTCAAAATATTTATTACATATTTGAAGTTGGGTTAGTATTCTTAATCATAGATTTTGGACAAGAATTTTTTGAAAAATTATTTAATAGAAATACAAATGTACCCTACGGTGGAATTGTTTTAGCTCTTACTTGGGGATTGATCCATATTTTAACTCAATCTGATATTATTACAGGCTTAGTAGTTATGTTATTTTCAGTAATATATGGAATTATATATTTACTGCTTAACAAGAATTCAAAACTTACCTATTTAGCTATTTTATTAGCATTTATTATCTAAAGTAATAAAATATCAACTAAATTAAGGCGATAGAAATATCGCTTTTTTTGCTGAAAAAATTTAAGATAATTTACAAAAATATGTATAAAAGATAATAATTTATTATTATAAAATATTTGGGTATTATTAAACTATAAGAATTTATAAGATAATTAATAAGCTTAGAAAAATATAATAATTTCAATATAAAAAGGAGGCTTTCATATTATGTATTTATTAGTTTTTTGGCAAGCAGATAGAGAGGTTAAGGTTGGTTTATTTGAAAATCTAGAAGAGGGCAGGGAGTTTTTAAAACAAATTCCTAGCTATAAATTTGAAGAAGAAAATGGTTTTGAATATGAGTCTTTTAATCCTTCTGCTATTCCTGATTATATGGAATTAAATTGGAATAAAAATATAATTCCTCTTACAAAGTATATGTTTTTAGATGAAAAAGTGGATGTAGAGTGGTATAGTTTAGATAATTTATCCCAAAAAGGCAACGGATTAATAGAAAGTTCAACTAGGGTAGATGCTTATTCTGTAAATAATGAAGAAGTCTATGACTATATTTCAAAGAGAGAAGAAAATTATAAAAAAGCTAAAGAATATTTAGAATCAAAATCTTATAAAGTTGAGAGAAGTTTTTTTGGATCAGAAGATGGTGAGGCAATTCTCTATAAAAAGCCAGATGAAGAAGATTGGAGATTTTTAGTTCATATGGATCCTATATTTGTTGATGTAGAAGATCTAATTTCATATATAGAAGAAAATTTATACTAAATAAAAATAGATTCAATTTTAAACTTCTTCAAGATATAAGTTTATTATTTATACCTATTGCTTATTATTATATAATATGAATTTCTTTAATATAGTTTATTATTATAATATATCGTGATAAAGAGTAGATAAGTCGAATTTACACAAGCTAATTTACTTTATATGTTAAGATTGACAATAAAATTAATAGAAGCTATAATATTTTTAAAGAAAAAGTTCTTTATATTTAATTCAATATATATAATCTTAAAACTATAACGTTACTTATATGAATGATCTTGTAAATGAAACTTATAAAGTACCTTAGGAAAATGATATTTTTGTTAAAGATAGCAGTATTTATGGATACCCTGAACCTCGAGAATAAGAATAAATATATTTAGCTTTTAAATAAGAATTACTTTTATGATTAACACTTACTCCATAAAAAAATATCTAAGAATAAATTGTATTCTAAAGGGTTATCTTCTAAAATTGGAATTAAGTTAATAGAAAGTTATATGAATATTGTTACTTATTCCTGGAGTTAACAGTATAAAAATGCTTACCACTTTATGAGACCTTAGTGCATATGAATTATGCTATTGGGTCTCTTTTTATTATATAAGAGGAGATATATTAAATATCTTTTATCTAGCACTTTGCCTTATAATGCAAATATTTGATATACTTATGTTAACAATAAAGAATTAGGGGATATTTCAAGATAAATTTTATCTTAATTATATTGTATATGATGTAAGTAATTAAAATAGTAATCAAAAATTTAATCAATTATTAATCAAATAAATATGGAGGTAAAAATGGATTTATATGAAAATGTAATTAAAAAATTAAAAGAACTGAATATTGAATA
>CAYSPO010000020.1:0-21306 GCA_964432945.1 uncultured Peptoniphilaceae bacterium | reverse complement strand
TGGAGCGGATGAGGAGATTCGAACTCCCGACCCTCGCCTTGGCAAGGCGATGCTCTACCACTGAGCCACATCCGCACTTATGTGAAACAATCTGTAACTAAATATAACTGAAATTAATAATTATGTCAAGGGATTTATTAAATTTATGTAAAGGAGTTTATATGAACCCATTTATCTTTGATGATGAGAAGTGTTGTGGACTTATCGTTTCTAATAAAATATCTAATTCCATAAAAGATTTGCTTAAGAAATACAATATAAAAGTGATAACTAGTAAAAATCACCCTAATTTAGACAAATATACGGCAGATCATCCTGATTTAAGTATCCATCCTATAAATTCCAAGAAGTTTATGGTAGCAAAAGAAGTTTATGAGTATTATAAAGAGGAACTAAAAGATTTTGATATAGAACTTATTCCTAGTTACGATGATATTCTACCAAAATATCCAAAAGATTGTCTATTAAATGTAGGGAGAGTTGGATCAGCCTATATACATAATAAATATACTGATATTAGACTAGAAGAGGAGCTTGAAAACAACAAAATAAATCATATATTTGTAAAACAAGGTTACAGCAAATGCTCTACTTTAGACTTAAATTATGATACAATAATAACTCAAGATAAGGGAATACATAAGGCCGTGAAGAATAGTGGATATAATTCTTGTTTAATAGAGCCAGGGGGTATTATACTAGATGGTTACAATACTGGTTTTATTGGTGGAGTTGGTGGGCTTATATCGAAGAATACAATGCTACTTTCCGGTAATCCTAGAACTTATACTTATGGAGATATGCTAGTGGCTATTTTAGAAAAACATCAAATAGAGCCTATATTTCCAGATTTGTGTTTTACAGATATAGGAAGTATTATTCCCATAAAGGAGTGAGATAATGGAAATTATTAAACCTAGTATTTTGCCTGGGTTTATGGAACTTTTACCTAAAGAACAATTAGTGTTCAATCAAATAAAAGATACAATTAGAAATACTTTTGAAGAAAATTCCTTTGAAAATATCGAAACACCTATTATAGAGAAAACAGAAATCCTGTTGGCAAAAGGTGGAGGGGAAACAACTAAACAAATCTACAATATTGACCATGATTCAAGAGATATGTCTCTTAGATTTGATTTAACTGTGCCTCTTGCAAGATATGTATCAGAACATTATCATGAATTGGAATTTCCTTTCAGACGTTATCATATAGGTAAAGTTTATAGAGGAGAAAGAAATCAAAAGGGAAGATATAAAGAGTTTTATCAATGTGATATTGATATAGTTGGAAATAATAGCCTTGATATTAGAAATGATGCTGAAGTTCCTGCAGTAATGTATCAGGTGTTTAAAAAATTAAATGTAGCCAATGCTGTTATCAATATTAATAACAGAAAACTTTTAAATGGTTTTCTAAATTCTTTAGAAATAGCTAATTATATTGAAGTACTTAGGGTAATAGATAAAATTGATAAAGTAGATTCTAATAAATTTAGAGAGATGCTAAAGGTTGAAATTCCTAGTGAAGATAAACTAGATAAATTAATAGAATTTATTTCTTTTAATGGTAGTAACGAAGAAATTATTAATTATTTAGATAAACTAGAGGTATCTGATGAGTTATTTATCTTAGGTCTTAAGGAATTAAAAGAAGTTTATAAGTATATGATTTTATTTGGTATAGATGAAGAAGCTCTAAAGATTAATTTAAGTATCACTAGAGGGTTAGATTACTATACTGGAATGGTCTTTGAAACCTTCCTTACGGGATATGAGTCAATAGGATCAGTTTGTTCAGGTGGAAGATACGAAGATTTAGCAAGTAATTTTACTAAACAAAAATTACCTGGAATTGGTATGAGTATTGGTCTTACAAGGCTTTTCTACCAACTTTCACAAGCAGGTCTAATTAACATCGAAAGTGAAAATTACTGCGACGTACTTATAGTTCCAATGAAAAAAACAAATAAATTTTCTATGGAAATTCTTGAAGAATTGAGAGATAATAAGATAAAAGCTCAAATATATTTTGAAAAAGCTAAATTCAAAAAGATTTTCAATTATGCTGATAAACAGCAAATAAAGTTTGTTATCGTAGCTGGTGAAGAAGAGTATGAAGAGAAAAAATTCTCTTTAAAGAATATGAAAACTGGCGAACAAAATGTTATAGATTTAAAAGATGCTATAAATTTAATTAAAAATTATTAGGAGGCAACTATGTTATCACCAAACGACTTTAGAAAAGGTACTACATTTGAAATGGATGGAGATGTATATGAAATTATAGATTTTCAACACGTTAAACCAGGTAAAGGTGCAGCATTCGTAAGAGCAAAAATAAGATCAGTTCTTTCAGGTGCTGCTAAAGATACAACTTTCAATCCAAATGAAAAATATCCAAGTGCAAGAATTCAAACAAAAGAAATGCAATATCTATATAACGATGGAGAGCTTTACTATTTCATGGATAATGAAACTTACGAACAGCTTCCAATGAGCCGTGAGCTTTGTGAGAATGCTTTAATGTACCTAAAAGATAATGAAAATGCAACTATTAAATTCTACCAAGACAAACCTTTCAGTGTTGAAGCTCCAAATTTTGTTGAGCTTGAAATTATAGAAACTGAACCAGGAATTAAAGGAGACACTGCAACAGGTGCTACAAAAAATGCTAAATTAGAAACAGGTGCAGATATTCAAGTACCTTTATTTGTTGAAACAGGAGATGTTGTTAAGGTAGACACTAGAAATGGTGAATACCAATCAAGAGTGTAAAGGAGCTAAAATGAATAACAAAGGTGTAGTAAAAGTATCGAAAGATGTAATATTGAATATCATCGGCTTAGCTGCCCTTGATATAGAAGGTGTTGATAGTGTACAAGGTTTTAGACACTCAGTAAATAAAGAAGATTTTATCGTTAATGATAATAGCGGAATCAATATGGAAATGATTAACAAAGATCTTTACATTAATTTAGGTGTTTTAATTAAAATGAACTATGAAATACCGGAAGTTGCAGAAAAAATCCAAAATAACATATCTAAAGAAATTAACGAAATGACGGGACTAAATGTCAAAGAAATTAATATAGATATAATAGACCTAGTTTAATAGGAGATATATGAGCAGAAAAGTAGCAAGAGAAGTAATTATGCAGTTTGTTTATCAAATGGAAATTAATAATAATTATACTATTGAAGGAATTGATAATTACTTAGATCTAGAGGAACTTAATAAAGATGACATAAGATTTATTAAGTCCTCTATTTCCGTTTTATTAGAAAAAAAAGACGATATTGATGAAAAAATAGATACACACCTTCAAGGCTGGAAAAGAGAGAGAATACCTAAAGTAGACCTATCCATTCTTAGGGTTGCTATAAATGAAATAGATAATATTAAAGAAGTACCTAAATCCGTTGCAATAAATGAAGCAGTTGATATGGCTAAAAGATTTTCTACAGATGATTCTTTTAAATTTATAAATGGTTTATTGGGAACTTACTATAGGTCTTTAGGTGAATAAATTGAAACAAGTTATTACAGTAGGTCAACTGAGTAATTATATTTCAAATGTTATCAGGACAGATTCATACCTCCAAAATATTTCAGTAGAAGGAGAAGTTTCCAACTTCAAAAATTCTGGAGGTAATCTTTTCTTTGACTTAAAAGAAGGAAAAGATAGTATAAGCTGTATAGTTTTTAGATTTAATTCTTTAGATATATCTAAAGTACTAGAAGATGGAAAAAAAGTCGTTGTTAAAGGAAATCTAACTACATATACAGGACAAAGTAGATATCAAATTAGAGTTGAGAGTGTTACAGAAGTAGGCTTAGGAAAAATATACGAAGAATACTTAAAAACTTTATCTGAATTAAAAGCTTTAGGATTATTTGACCAAAAATATAAAAAATCAATAAATAAATATCCATCGAAGATTGGACTGATAACATCTAAAGAAGGTGCTGCCCTGCATGACGTAATTAAAGTCTTAAATAGGAGGTATCCATATTTGGATGTTTATTTTTGTCCTGTAAGAGTTCAAGGAGTAGATTCAATAAAAACTATCTTAAAGGCAATTGATAGATTAGATGAAATGAACCTTGACTTGATTTTAATTACAAGAGGTGGGGGTTCGTTTGAAGATCTACATGGCTTTAATAACATAGAATTAGCTAATAGAGTTTTTATGGCAAGTACTCCGATTGTAAGTGCTATAGGACACGAGGTAGATAACACGATAATCGAGATGGTTTCTGATTTAAGAGGAGCTACTCCTACTGCTGCAGCTGAAATGATTACTTTAGATAAAAGCTCAATGAAAATGGAGCTAGAAGGAGAAATAAACTCTATAAATAATAGTATTTATAGAAGATTTGATGTTTTTTCAAATGAACTTTTATCTTTGCAAAGTCATTTAGCTTTTCTTAATCCATCAGATATTATTGAAAAAAAACAAAGGGATTTAGATGATTTATATAAAGAATTGAAATCTCTTATGAATAAACAGGTGGATAGTGCTTCTACAAATCTAGATAAGCTGAAAAGTCAGTTAGAAAAATATGACCAGGGTAAAATATTAGAGATGGGATATTCTATAATTCGATTAAACAAAGATGTAATTACCTCTATTAAAGATGTTGATTTGAATGATGATCTTGAAGTAGAGCTTTTTGATGGAAAATTAGATGTTAAAGTTGAGAGGAAGGTGGATTATGAAAATTGAACTTAAGGAATATGAAAAGTATTTAGAAGAGTTAAAGAATATAGTTAATAATCTCAATAGTACAGAAATTGACTTAGATGAGTCCATTAAACTTTATACTAGGGGAATTAAAATTCATAAGGCTTTAAATGATATTTTAGAAGAAGAGAAGCTAAATATAATTTCACTCGAGGATGATATTTTAGGAGAAGAGATATAATGGATAAATATTTGAATTTAATAAATGAAAATATTCTTCTAATTTTATCAAAAATTAATAATTCAAATCCTATAAAGGAGTATTTTGAATATATTATGCTTCCTGGGGGTAAGAAGATAAGAGCAGCCCTATGTTTAATGACTTTTGAAATGTACGATGATGATCTAAGTAAAGTTATCAATTTTGCATCTTCAATAGAATTTGTTCATAATTACTCATTAATCCATGACGACCTTCCTAGTATGGATGACGACGATTATAGAAGGGGGAAGCTAAGCCTTCATAGAAAGTATAATGAAGCAGTAGCTGTTTTAACTGGTGACGCTCTTCTTAATTTATTTTTTGAAGTAACTTTGGAAGATGCTTTGAAAGATCAAGATCCAGAATATAAAAAGATAAGAGCAATAAATGAATTAGCTAAACGAACTGGGTTTAGGGGAATGGTACTTGGTCAAGTTTTAGATATAAAAGACGAACTGGAAAGTTCAGAAGAAATTGCCCTTATGTATAAAAAGAAAACAGCAGATTTATTTACAGCTTCAATAGTTTGTGCAGGTATAATAGCAGGAACTGGAGAAGATGAAATTCATGTTCTTGAAAAATTAGGAGAAAACTTAGGTTTATTCTTCCAAATAAGAGATGATATTAAAGACTATGATGAAGATAATGCTATTAATAAATTAACCTTAATCAAAGATATGTCTTTAGAAGATTCAAAAAAATTGATGATGAAATATTACAATAATTGCATTGATCAGCTTGAGATTTTAGAAAACAAATATAAAAGAAATATTATTAGCATAAAGACTTTGGCTAATAAATTAGTAGAGATTTGATATGAAAAAAGAATTAAGACAACAATATATACTTGAATTAATAAGTAATAAAAAAATACAAACACAAAATGAACTCTCAGATGAGTTAAATGCTTTAGGGGTAGATTCTACCCAGGCTACTATATCTAGGGATATAAAAGAACTTAATATCATTAAAGTTCAAAATAATGATGGTTCATCTAGCTATACTGTCCTTAATGATGATAAATATTCTATAGGATCTAAAATCCATGAAATATTCAAACTTTCTGTTCAGTCGATTAGCAAGAGTGAATCAGGAATTGTCATAAAAACAATTGGGAGAACTGCTGGTATATGTGCAAGATATATAGAACATCTAAATATAAGGCAAATAGTAGGAATATTATTCTCAGATGATACTGTTCTATTAGAATTAGAAGAAGGGACTAAAAAAGATCTTATTATAGATCAATTGAGGAATGAATTCTAATGATTGAAGAAATCTATATTGAAAATTTTGCAATTATAGAAAAAACCAGGATAAATTTTACTACTGGCTTAAATATCTTAACAGGTGAAACTGGTGCAGGTAAATCTATTATTATTGGTGCATTAGAATTAATACTTGGTTCTAGAGCTAATAAGGATTTAGTTGGGATATATTCTGATAGAGCTTTAGTTGAAGCTAGTATTAGCTTAACTGAAGGAACCTACAAAAAATTATCAGATAAATATGGAATAGTCATTGAGGAGTCATCCTTTATCATTACAAGAGAGATTTACAAAAGTGAAAGCTCAGTCGTGAGATTAAATAATAGACGAGTGAGTTTAAATTTGATTGAAGATATTATGAAAGACTTAATTAATATTCATGGTCAAAATGAAAATTTCATATTAAATGATTCTAAAAATTATGTAAATATTATAGATTCATTTAGAAAAAGTGAAATAGATGAATTAATCAATGAATTAACTAGTTACTTTAAAGAAAAACAATTCTTGCTTGATGAAATTGAGAAGATAGATATTCCAGTTGAAGAATTGGAAAGACAAATAGATTTATTAACTTATCAAATAAATGAGATAGATTCTATAAATTTGGAGTCCGTTGATTTTAATGATTTAGAGAATGAATATAGAAAATTAACGAATCTAACGAGTATTAAAAAATCTATTTCAATTGCAAGTAACCTTTATTCAGGAAATGAACTACAAGAAAATGATATAGATAGCTTGTTAAATAAAGCTATTAGTGAGGTTAGTAAAGCTAATAACAATGATAATAGTTTAGAGGTTTATCTAAAGGAATTACAGGGAATAAATTATCAGCTATCTGATATTTTTGGAGAATTAGATAACTATTCGATGAGAACAGATATAAATGATGAAAGAATTTCTGAATTGGATTCCTTATTTAAAGCATTAGAAGATTTAAAAAGAAAATATGGTAATGATATACCTAAAATTCTTGAGTATAGAGAAAATATACAAAGAGATTTAGATGATTTCTTAAATAAAGATTCAAAGTTAAATAGTTATAAGCTTAGAGTTAAAGAAATCGAAAGTAAAATTTTAACTATGGCTAATGAACTATCTGCAATAAGAAAAAGTATAGCAGAAAAAATTGAAAAAGATATTCTATTTGAACTTCAGTCTTTAAATTTTCCTAATGCTAGATTTCATATTGAAATTAACAAAAAAGATAAGGTAGATAGAATGGGTTTTGATAAGTTGGATTTTCTTATTTCTTTCAACTTAGGGCAAGAATTAAAGTCTTTAGCAAAAGTTGGTTCAGGTGGAGAAATTTCAAGGTTTATGTTAGCATTAAAAATAGTAATGGCAGAAAATGACAAGGTAAATACTTTAATATTTGATGAGATTGATACTGGAATAAGTGGGATAACTGCTGATAGAGTTGGAGAAGCTCTAAAGCAACTTTCTAAAAAATATCAAGTTTTACTAGTTACTCATTTACCTCAGATAGCAGTGCAAGCAGACACTCATATTTTGATAGATAAATACATTGAAAACAATGTAACTAAAACAGGTTTATTAAAACTTGATGATGAAACAAAAATACAAGAAATAGCTCGATTAATAGGAGGCATGTCTATCACTGATAAGACAATTGATGCTGCTAAAGAACTATTAGAAAGTAAAAGAAGGTAAAAATATGTTTTATGAAGAAAGAACAACAAAAAGCGAAAAAATATATGAAGGTAGAATTATCAATTTACGAGTTGATACAGTTGAATTACCCAATATGTCTTATGCGCATAGAGAAATTGTAGAACATCCTAACTGTGTACTAATTGTTCCTTTTAAAGATGAAGATACACTTTACATGATTAAACAGTATAGAAAAGCTATCAATAAAACAATCATCGAATTCCCCGCGGGCTTTGTTGATGATGATGAAGATCCTAGACAAGCTGCGTTAAGAGAACTTCAAGAAGAGATAGGCTTTAGTGCCAATGAATTAGATTATGTTAGTGAAGTTTATTCTTCTCCAGGATTTACTGATGAGAAAATTGATATCTTCATTGCTAAAGATTTATATGATTCAAAGTTAAAGGCAGACGATGACGAGTATATCGAAGTTATTGAAGTTAAAATAGATGACTTAGAAGATATGTTAATCTCTTTTGAACTTCAAGATTCTACTACTGTTATTGGTGCTTTACTAGTTTTAAATCAGAGGAAGAAAAATGACTAATATTTATAACACTCTTATCACAGGCTGTGCTATTATTCTAGTTATTATGATACATGAATTAGCACATGGTTTTGTTGCTCTTTATTTTGGTGATACAACAGCAAAACAAGATGGTAGATTAAGCTTTAACCCCCTAAAACACTTAGATCCTATTGGAACAATATCTTTAATTCTTTTTAATTTTGGATGGGCGAAGCCTGTTCCTGTTAATTTCTCAAGACTTGAGCCTAAAAGACTAGGAGCGATAGGCGTTTCTTTAGCAGGTTGTATAGCAAATTTTATAACTGCCTTAGTTTTTGCTGTCATTTTAATGATTCAGACCAAGGTGTTTCCAAACTCTATATATTTAAATAATTTTTTAATGCTAGTTGTTTTTTATAGCATTGGTTTTGGAGTTTTTAATTTAGTTCCTATTCCACCTTTAGATGGCTCTAAGTTTATTCTTGCATTTCTACCAGCAAAATATTCATATTTAGCTAGTAAGTATGAGAGATATCTTTTTATTCTGTTAATGGTCTTAGTATCATCAGGAACATTAACAAAATTCACAACACCTCTTGTAAAATTTATTTCAGAATTAATTTTTACTATTGCGTATAGGATTAGCATATGATTGTAGATTTAGAAGCGTTCAATGGTCCATTAGAACTTTTATTAAATTTAATTGATAAAGATAAAATCGATATATATGATATTCCAATTAATCATATTACAGAGTCTTACCTAGAGTCTATTCAAGATATGGGAGATGATTCTGATGATATGATTGATTTTATTGTAATGGCTTCAACTTTAATCGAATTGAAATCTAAGATGTTACTTCCAAAAAAAGAAGAAGATGAAGAAGATCCAAGAGATGATTTAGTAGAGAGACTTTTAGAATATAAAAAAGCAAAAGAGGCTGCTAGGTTACTTAGAGAAAAAAAAGAACAAGCTGACCTTAATTTCTCTAAACTAAGAAGTGAAATTATATTTGAAGAAAAACAAATTAACCTAAATGAAGATATAGAATTATTATCTAAAATATTTTTTCAAATTATGTTAGAAGATAAAGAAGATGAGTTTGAGAAAGATATTATATCTTCTGAAGAATTTATTGTTGAAGATTATATAATAAATATATTAACTAAACTAAATAAGAATAATTATATATTAATGAACAATGAATTTTTTGAAAATAAAAAGAAAGGTGAAATAATTGTTTTCTTTTTAGCTACTCTTGAGATAGTTAAAAATTCCCGTGCATTTGTAGAAGAAAAAGAAGATGGAATTATATTAACCTTAAGGAATGAAAATAATGATGGAGAATAAAATAAGTGCTATAGAATCTTTGTTATTTTTTTGGGGAGATCCTCTTGATTACGATTCAATAGAAAAAATTCTTGAAATAAATAAAAATACTCTAAATCAACTTATAGAACAACTTGAAGAAAAATATAAAAATGAAAGTTCAGGAATTGAATTAAAGATAATTAATGACTCAATTCAGTTAGTAACAAAGGCTAAAAATAGCGATTACATAAAAAAATTGACGACAAAAACAGATAATAAAACTTTAAGTAACTCTCTAATGGAAACTCTTTCGATAATCGCTTACAAGCAGCCTATTACAAGAGTTGAAATTGATAATATTAGAGGTGTTAATAGCTCAAGTAGTATTAATACATTAGTAAATAGAAATTTAGTAGAAGAACTGGGTAAATTAGATCAAATAGGAAAGCCTATTATTTATGGTACTACTGATGAATTTCTAAGAGTTTTTGCTTTAGAAACTCTTGAAGATTTACCTTCAGAAAATGACTTTGAAGAAATTTCAATTAAGGATGAATAGGTGGTTAAAATTAGATTAAATAAGTACATTTCAAATTCCGGATACACATCAAGAAGAAAAGCTGATGATTTAATATTCAATAATAAAGTAAAAGTAAATGGAGAACTTGTTTATAATCCAGCTTATCAAGTAGAAGAAACAGATATAGTAATGGTAGAAGGTAATTATTTAAGTTTAGAGGAAAAAGTTTACTATATGCTCAATAAACCTATTGGATATATGTCAAGTTTATCTGATCCTAACTATGATAAATTTGTTGTGGATTTAATAGATGAAGATAAAAGAATTTACCCAGTAGGACGATTAGATGTGGATTCTAGTGGACTTTTACTATTGACTAATGATGGAGAATTTGCTCATAAATTTATGCATCCCTCAGGTAATATAGAAAAAGTATATTTAGTTAAAATAGAAAATACTCTTAGTGAAGAAGATATCTATACTTTAGAGAATGGAATTTCTATTGATAGTGGAAGTAAAGTAACTTCAAAAATTAAAAATGTGGGAGAAAATCAATATGAAATAACTATTTTTGAAGGCAGAAATAGACAAGTTAGAAGAATGTTTAATGCCTTAGGAAATAGTGTAATTGATTTATGTAGGATAAAAATGGGTCCATTAGAATTAGCTAAGCTAAAAACTGGATCTTATAGAAGATTAAGTAAAGAAGAAGTCAAGATATTGGAGGACTTATAATGTATAAATTTAGGTTAGCACAAGCTGAGGATATGGATAAAATATTCAGAGTTAAAATGTTTGATTTAGATCTCGGAAAAAACCCAAGATTTTTTATAATGACAAAAGATGATGAGTTGTTAACTTTTGCCCTTACTTATACATATGATGAAGCAAATTATATTGAATATATATATGAAAATAATCTTAATCACGATGAGGTTGATTTTTTCTATAAATCATTAAAATATTTATTAGGAAAATTTCCTACTTATAGTGCATATTTTCATGAAGGTTATAGTAAGAAAGAAAAAGATAATTTATATAGGTTAATCTTACCTAATAAAACATGTGGTGGCCATGGAACAAGTAATACCAAGTAATATTATTGAATTATCTGATAAAATTTTAGCTTTAATTCCAAAAGACATAAAATCAATGGCTGATATGACTCTTGGAAATGGCTATGACTCTCTTAAATTATTGAATTATTTTCCTGAAGCAGAACTCATAGGTTTTGATATACAAGAAGTTGCAATAAAAAATACTAAAGAAACACTAAAAGATATACCTAGCTCTAGATATAAGCTTTTATTGGACAGTCATGAGAATGTAGATAAATATATTGATAAATTAGATTTAGTTTTATACAATCTTGGATATTTACCTAAGGCAGATAAAACTATAGTAACTAAAGCTAAGTCGACATTAAAAAGCTTACAATCCTCTTTGAGTTTGCTAAATATAGGAGGATTAATAATAATTATATTTTATGTTGGGCATAAAGGTGGTATGGAAGAATATAATCTTTCAAAAAACTTTCTAAAAGATATTAATCAAAAAAATTATAATATTGTAGAAATAAATTACTTAAATCAAATTAATAATCCACCTAGATTAGTTTGTATAGAAAGGATAAGATGAAAAAAATACTTGTCATAGGAGGAGGGCCTGCTGGTATATTCGCTGCTTTGAATAGCAAAAATGAAAACACAGAGGTTAGCCTTATTGAAAGAAATTCAAAAATTGGAAGAAAGTTAGTTATAACAGGAAAAGGTCGATGTAATATCACTAATGATAAAGATATCTCAGAATTCTTTACTGAAATAAATAGAAATGCAAACTTTTGCTATTCTCCTTTATATACCTATACTAATATTAGTTTAATGGAATATTTTCAAAACCGAGGGTTAAAGATAAAAACAGAAAGAGGGGGGAGGGTATTCCCTAAAAGCGACAATTCTTTTGATGTTATTGATACATTGAGAAATGATTTAATAAAAAATGATATAGAAATAATATCTGACACTTTTGTTAATGAAATTAATAAAGACAAAAAATTTGTTGTAAATACAAACAAAGGAACTTTTACTTCAGACGCTCTTATAATTGCAAGTGGAGGGATAAGTTATCCTCAAACAGGATCTGATGGATCGCTTTTTAAGGAGATTAAATCCCTTGGCCATACTATACAACCACTTATGTCTAGCTTAGTTCCTATTGAGCTTAAAGATGACTGGGTCGATTCCTTAGCAGGAGTTACTCTGAAAAATATTAGCTTGAAAACATTTTATAAAAACAAATTACTAGTTGATGAATTTGGTGAGATGCTATTTACACATACAGGTATCTCTGGACCTATTACATTGAAAACCAGTACATTTTTAGATGAAGATAAAGAATATAAGTTATCTTTAGATTTGAAACCTGCTTTAGATTTCGATGAATTAGATTTAAGAATTCAAAATGATTTCAAAAAATATGCAAATAAAGATTTCAAAAATGCATTAGGTGACTTAACAATTAATGCTTTGATTCCTTTAATTATAAAATTCTCGAAAATAGATCCAAATAAAGTCGTACACCAGATAACTAAAAAAGAAAGATATAATTTAGTTAGTGTATTTAAAGATTTTCCTCTTACTTATAAAGCTTTAAAAGAAGCTAAATATGGAATAATTACTAGGGGCGGGGTAAGTGTTGACGAGATAAATCCAAGTACAATGGAGAGCAAAATTATCGAAGATTTATATTTTGCTGGAGAAGTAATAGATGTAGATGCCAATACAGGAGGATATAACTTACAATTCGCTTTTTCTAGTGGATATCTAGCAGGATATAGCTGTGGAGGTAAATTATGATAATAACAATAGATGGACCATCAGGATCAGGTAAAAGTACTATAGCAAAAAAAGTTTCTGAAAAGCTTGGCTTTGAATATTTAGATACAGGAGCTATGTATAGGTCTATTACTTTATTTTTATTAGAAAACGGTGTTGATATAAAAAATGAAAAAGAAACAGAAAATTTTGTTAATAGACCTTCTTTTACTTCTTCATTTGATTTAAAACAAGAAAATTCTAAAATTTTTATTAATAACAATGATGTAAGTGAGAAAATAAGAGAACCTATAATTACAGATAATGTTTCTCAAGTATCTAGTTATGGCTTTGTTAGAGAACTATTAGTAGATAAGCAAAGAAAGATGTCAAAAGGAAGAAATATTATTCTAGATGGAAGAGACACAGGATCTGTGGTTTTTCCTAATGCAGACCTTAAAATATTTCTTACAGCTTCAGTGGAAGAAAGAGCTAAGAGACGATTTAAAGAAAGTAAAGGAATTAGCTATGATGAAGTATATAAATCTATCGAGAAAAGAGACTATCTAGATTCTACAAGAGAGATTTCTCCTCTTACTGTTCCAGAAAATGCTGAAGTAATAGACTCTACTAATCTTAACATTGATGAGATTGTAAATTTAGTTGAAAATAAGATAAAGGAAAAGAGAAATGTTTTATAATATTCTAATATCTTTAATCAGACCAATTTTAAAGCTTTTATTTAAAGTTCGTGTTCATGGCGGCTTTGACTTAGGGGAGGAAAGATTAATCGTTTGTAGCAATCATATCGGTTTATTAGACCCTATAGTACTGGCTTGTATAACTGATAGACCTATACATTTTATGGGCAAGAAAGAATTATTTGATATTCCTGTTCTCAATAGGATTATAAGAGGTTTACATGCTTTTCCAGTTGATAGAGATAAGCCTTCTATGAGTACAATTAAAGAAGCGATTAAAGTCTTAAAAGATGAAAATATCTTAGGAATTTTTGTTGAAGGTACAAGAGTAAAAGAGTTTTCGATAGAAAATGCTAAAGCTGGAGTGGGTATGATAGCTTATAGAGCTAATTCAGATATACAACCTTTTAAAATAGAATCTACTTATAAACTATTTTCAGAAATTAATGTTTACGTAAGAGGTAAAATAGAAATAGATAAATACGATAAAGAAAAACATAGTTATCAATATATTGCTGAAGATATACTTTTAACTATATATGATAAAAAGGATAGTATTCAAAATGATAATTAAACTAGCAAATAATGCAGGCTTTTGCTTTGGTGTAAAAAAAGCAGTTGAGAAAACAGAAAATGCTTTGAATAATAATTCTGATGTTCAAATTGCTGGAGATTTAATACATAATAAGTCAGTAACCGATAAATTAAAATCTATGGGTTTGAAGAATTATGAAACTATACCTTCAGATGCAACTGTAATTATAAGAAGCCATGGCGAAAGTAAAGATATAAAAGAAAAAATTATAGAAAATAATAATTTCCTAATTGATTGTACTTGTCCAGTCTTATTAAATATTTACAAAAAAATAGAAGAAAAAAATAAATCTGGTTATAAGCTAATAATAATAGGTGATAAAAATCATCCAGAAGTCATAGCTATGAATGGACATATTGATGGTAAAGCTGTTATACTAAATACAGTGGAAGATGCCAAAAAAATTAGATTAGATGAGAAGTTGTATATAATATCTCAAACTACAAATAGATCTGATCATTTTTATAACTTGGCTAATATTATTGCCGAAAATAATCATAACACGATAATTGATAACACTATATGTGGTGCAACGAAAAATAGACAGGATTCTTGTAGAGACTTAGCAAAAACAGTTGATTTGATGGTAGTTATTGGTGGAAAGAACTCCTCTAATACTGAAAAGTTATACCAAATCGCAAATGAGTATTGTGATCAAGCAGTTAAAATTGAATCTACGGAAGAACTTGATTTTATCGATTTTTTTCAGTACAATAGTATAGGGATCACAGCGGGTGCTTCCACACCTAGCTGGATAATAGAGGAGGTCATAAATTTTATGGATAACTATAGTAAAGATGAATTTTTAGAACAAATCGAGGATTCGATGACAAAGATTTACCCTAAAGATGTTGTTAAGGGTGAAGTAATTTATGTTACAGAGGATGAAGTTATAGTAAATATTAATTATAAATCCGATGGTATTGTAACTTTAAACGAACTTTCTAATGATGAAAATGCAAAACCAAAAGACTTATTTGAAGAAGGACAAGAAATCGAAGTTTATGTAATTAAATTAGACGACGGTGAAGGGAATGTTGTTCTTTCAACAAGAAGAGTAGAAGGTTTAAGAAATTGGCACAGTATAGTAGAAGCTTACGAAAACGAAGAGCCAATTAAAGTTACTTTAAATAAAGAAGTAAAAGGTGGACTTATTGGAAACTATAAAGGAATTGTAGTTTTCATTCCAGGATCACAAATTAAAACTTACTTTGTTAAAGACTTAAGCCAATTTATTGGTGAAGAACTTGAATGTAAGATTTTAAGCATAGATGAAAAGAAACGTAGAATCGTTGCTTCTAGCAGAGTTATTGAAGAAGAAAAGAAAAACAAAGAAATTGAAGAATTCTGGGATACTTTTGAAGAAGGAGATACTCTTACTGGTAAAGTAGCTAGACTTGTTGATTTTGGAGCTTTCGTTAATCTTGGACCTATGGACGGACTTATTCATATTTCTGATATTTCATGGAATAGAATTAAGAATCCTTCAGATGTTTTAGAAATTGACCAAGAAATCGAAGTTATTGTTCTTAAAAAAGATAAAGACAAGAAAAGAGTTTCTTTAGGATACAAACAACTAGAATCAAAACCATTTGAAAAATTCTTAGAAAATAACAAAGATGGCGATACTGTAAAAGGTAAAGTAGTAAACCTTGTAGATTTCGGAGCATTCGTAAGACTTGAAGAAGGTGTTGAAGGTCTTGTTCATGTTTCTGAAATTAGCCATAACCATGTTGAAAAACCATCTGATGAATTAGAAATTGACCAAGAAATCGAAGTTAAAATTCTAAGCGTTCATCCAGAAGAAAAAAGAATAGCTTTAAGTATCAAAGCACTAGAAGAAAAACCAGTGGTTGAACAAGCTAAACCAAGAAAGAAAAAAGTTGAAAAGCAAGCTCCTAAGAGAGTTCAAGAGCAAGCTGCAGAACAAAATACAGCTGTTTTAGATACATCAATCGGAGCACTTATTGATCTAGATTTAGATAACGATAAAGAAGCTGATCAAACCGAAGAATAAATAAATAATTAGAAGAATATAAAAATAAAGACAAGTTTAAACTTGTCTTTATTTTATATTAAAAGGAAGTAATATATGGACAAATCAAAAAAATATATGATAAAAACTTATGGCTGCCAAATGAATCAATTGGATTCTGAAAGAATTTCTTATATGCTAAGTAACCTTGGCTATGAAGAAACAGACATACTTTCTGATACAGATCTAATTATATATAATACATGTATAGTTAGAAAAAATGCTGAGCTTAAAGTATATGGTCATATAGGAGCTATGAAAGCTCTAAAGCAAGAAAAACCAGATTTAGTTATAGCTGTTTGTGGATGTATGATGCAAATAGAAGAATCTCAGTTAGAAATTAAAAATAAATATCCTCATGTAGATATTATTTTTGGTACAAAGAATATAACGAGTTTCCCATATTTACTAAAGCAACATGAATTAAGCAATGAAAGAATTTTCGAAGTTGAAGAATCTGATGATATAGATCAAGTTCAAAATGCAATTAGAAAAAATAGTTTTTCTGCTTATATAAATATTATTTATGGATGTGATAATTTTTGTTCTTATTGCATAGTTCCATATACTAGAGGGCGAGAAAATTCTAGAGATACAGATAGTATATTAAAAGAAATTAAAAATCTAGCTGAAGAAGGATATAAAGAAATTACTCTTTTAGGTCAAAATGTAAATTCTTACGGTAAAGATCTTCATCCTTGTTGTAGTTTTGCTGAGCTTTTAAGGAAAACAAGTGAAATTGAAGGGATAGAAAGAATAAGATTTATGAGTAGCCATCCAAAAGATTTAAGCGATGAGTTAATAAATGAGATAGCTCGAAATGATAAAATATGTAAGCATATCCATCTCCCGCTTCAGTCAGGTTCAACAGAAGTTCTAAAAGCTATGAATAGAACTTATTCAAAAGATGATTATTTACATTTAGTTGACAAAATTAGAACTAAAATTCCTGATGTCTCTCTAACAACAGACCTTATAATTGGTTTTCCAGGAGAAACTGAACAAGATAATGAAGATACAATTGAAGTTATTAAAAAAACTCAATTCGATCAATGTTATATTTTCAAGTACTCTAGAAGGGCTGGTACAAAAGCAGCAGAAATGCCTAATCAAGTAGAAGAGAGTGTGAAGACTGAAAGATTTAATAAAGTTTTAGAGGAAATAAATAATTCTTCTAAAAATAAAAATGCTAAATATCTTGATACTATTCAAAAAGTATTAGTTGAAGGCCGAAGTAAAACTGATGAGAATAAATTTACTGGAAGAACTGATACAAATAAAATTGTAAACTTTGAAGGCGATTCTTCTATGATTGGCAAATTAATTAATATAAAGATTACTGATTATACTTCTTTTGCATTGGAGGGTAAACTTGCTTAGTCAAATAGATCCTAGAAAATTAACACCTATGATGCAACAATACTATGAAATAAAAAATAAATTTGATGATTCAATTTTGCTTTTTAGACTAGGTGATTTCTATGAAATGTTTTTTGACGATGCTCTTATAGCTTCAAAGGAGTTAGAGATTGTATTAACCAGCAGGGAATGTGGTTTAGATGACAAGGCTCCTATGTGCGGAATACCTCATCATTCTTCAGCCTCATATATTAATAAACTAGTAGATAAAGGCTATAGGGTAGCTCTGTGCGAGCAAGTTCAAAATCCAAAAGAAGCTGAAGGTCTCGTAAAAAGAGAAGTGGTAAGAATAATTTCACCTGGTATGAATTTAGAGGATGCATCTAATAGGTCTCATAATTATTTATTAAGTATATTTGAAGGGGAACTTGCTGTTGGTTTTTCCTATATAGATATTTCAACAGGAGACATCAAATTTACAGAAGTTTTAAAACACAACAAAACAAGTCAGCAAATCATAGCTGATGAAATATCAAAAAGCTCACCATCTGAAATTATAATAAATAAAGATTGTGAGCCTAATTTGCATGTTTATTTATCGGAAATAAAATCTATTTTTGTATCTACCTATGACACTTTTAATAAAAAGCCTCAAGACTTGATAAAGTCACTTGAAAAACATTTTAAAAAGAGTGATCTAAATATAATAAAAGGTAAGAATTTCGCTTTAATTAGTATAACTGCTCTTATCAATTATGTTTATTCTTATGAAGACCTTGAATTAAAGCATTTTAAAGCACCAGTTTATATAGATAACAAAAAGTATATGGAGCTTGATGCTCAGGCTAGATATAATTTAGATATTTCTATTAATTCTACCCATGAGAATAGCTTAATAGATTTATTAGACCAAACTGTTACTCCAATGGGATCAAGACTATTAAATACCTGGATAGAGAATCCTTTAGTTGAATTAGATGAAATATTGAATAGACAGAGTTTGGTTTCTGAGTTTTATGATAATTTAGATATTATTAATGAAATAAGATTTATCTTAGAGAAAGTTTATGATATTGAGAGGATATTAGGTAAATTATCTTATGCAAGAGCAAATGGACGAGATTTAAATTCTCTGAAATTATCTATATCAGTTTTGCCTAGTTTAATTTCCTTGCTAGAGAAATCCAACTCTAAAACACTTAATTCTTTGTCTATTAAGATGGATTCTTTAGAAGATATTTATAAACTAATAGATGATTCAATAGTTGAAGATGCACCTATTACTATTACTGAGGGATCATTAATAAAATGCGGATATTCAGAAGAACTTGATAGGATAAGAGATACTAGTATAACTGGGCAAGAAAAATTAAAAGAATATGAAGCTCTGCAAAAAGAAGAAACTGGTATTAAGAATTTAAAAATTGTTTATAATAAAAATACAGGCTACTTCATAGATGTAACTAAGTCTAATTTAGATAAAATTCCTCTAGAATACCATAAGGTGCAAACCTTAACTAATTCAGAAAGATTTATTACAACTGAACTTAAAGAAATCGAAACTATGATATTCACTTCTACTGATGATACTTTTACCTTAGAAGAAAGTATTTTTAATAGTATCAAAAATGAAATTATAAATGATGCTTCAAGAATTCAAGGAGTATGTCAAGTTATAGCCTTGTTAGATGTAAGTTCAACTTTAGGAAAAATTGCTTTTGAAAATAATTATTGCAAGCCAACTTTTAATTCCGAAAAAGACCTGTTTATAAAAGAAGGTAGACACCCAATGATTGAAAATTTCATTGGAAAATTAAATTTCATTTCTAATGACATAGAATTTGATGAAGATAATTTAATTCAGATAATTACAGGACCAAATATGTCTGGTAAGTCCACTTATTTAAGACAAACGGCCTTAATTATTGTTATGGCACAAATAGGTTCATTTGTTCCTGCTCAAAGCGCCAACCTTTCTATTGTAGATAAGGTTTTTACAAGAATAGGAGCGTCTGATAATATTATCCATGGTGATAGTACCTTTATGGTAGAAATGAAAGAGATGGCCAATATAATAAGTAATGCAAGTGAAAATAGCTTATTATTATTAGATGAGGTAGGTAGGGGCACTAGTACTTATGATGGATTAAGTATTGCTTGGTCTATCATTGAATATATTAGTAAGCATATAAAAGCTAAAACTCTCTTTGCTACTCATTATCAAGAATTAACTATTCTGAATGAAAAACTACCAAATGTGGAGAATTTTTCAATACAAGTTAATGAAGATGATAATGGAATAATATTTTTATATAAAATTAATAAAGGTTCAAGTAGTAGAAGTTTTGGAATTGAAGTAGCAAAGCTAGCTGGTCTGCCTGATAGTGTTCTCCAAAGAGCATACACTATTTTGAACTCAATAGAAGCTAATTCATCTTTTAATATAAATGAAGATAAATTAAACCGACAGATAGACTTTGCTAGCCATCAAAAAAACAGCTTAATAAAATCTTTAAAATCAATAGATATAAATGAATTAACGCCTATTGATGCTTTAAAAAAATTAGATTCGATAATACAAAATGCAAATATGATTGAGGATCACTATGATTAAACTTTTAGATGACAGTACTATACAAAAAATTGCTGCGGGAGAAGTTATAGAAAGACCATCTTCTATTGTTAAAGAGTTATTAGAAAACTCAATAGATGCAAAGGCAGATATTATTCAAATTGAGATAGAAGACGGTGGAAAGAGCCTTATTTTAATTTCAGATAATGGTATAGGAATACCATCAAATCAAATAGAAACTGCTTTTATGCGACATGCAACATCTAAAATACAAGACTTTGATGACTTATATAAGTCATATACAATGGGATTTAGGGGAGAAGCTCTAGCGTCTATTATAGCGGTAGCAAAAGTTGATATGAAAAGTAAAAGTGAAGATGAGGATTTAGGTGTTCATATCCAATACGAAAATTCTAAATTAGTTAAAAAATCAAATCTTGCAATGAATACAGGGACAATAACTAGTGTAAAAGATTTATTTAAGAATATTCCTGTAAGACATAGATTTCTAAAATCAAATACCACTGAAGCGAATCATATAACTGACTTAGTTGGAAAGTTGACTTTAGCTAACCCTGATGTTTCTTTGAAATATATAAAGGATAAGCAAATCTTATTTAATATTAATTCAGAAGATAATCATATTGAAAAAATCAGAAAAATCTTCGGTGATGATTTAGCTAAAAGCCTTATTGAAATAGATTTTCAAACAGATAATTTCAAGGTGATGGCGTATATTAGTAACAACACTTATTACAGGGGTAATAGAGCCCTTGAGTACACTTATGTCAATAGTAGATATATTGAGTCTAAAGAGATATCTAGGATTATTGAATCAGCCTATACTCATATTATCCCTAATGGTAAATATCCTGCTTACCAAATTTATATAGAAACTAAAGCAAGTAATCTTGATGTTAATATTCATCCAAACAAAACAAAAATTCATTTAGAACATATGGAAGAATTAACGCAAGCATTAAAATATAATTTATC
>CAYSPO010000019.1:19232-26516 GCA_964432945.1 uncultured Peptoniphilaceae bacterium | reverse complement strand
GATATGGAATATTCAGTTGTTTCATATGCAAGAGAAAAAGGTGTAGAAAATTATAAGATTTTAGGCGGTAAAACTGGCTTTACTGAAGAAGCAGGATTATGCTTGGCTTCTTTAGCTGAAATTAATGGGCATAGATATATACTCGTTACTTTTGGGGCTTTACAGCAGTATGAGAACTATGAAGATGCTATACACATTTATAATCTAATATTTGAAAATATTGACAGTTTAGCTAGCTAAGCTGTCATTTTTGCCTTTATTGCATTATTGTTATATAATTTATAATATTCTAAAGATAGGAGAAAGTTATGAATAGAACAGAACAATCCAGAAAGAAAAGAAATGCCAAATCAAAAAAGACCAACCTAATGGCCTTGGCTGTAATTGGAATATTAATAGTTCTAGCTATAATCCTAAGGCTCACTGTATTTTCTAAAAATTCATCAGATATAAAAACTGATCCGAATAAAAAAACTACAGAGTTAAGTAAGACTGAAGAAACAGAAAAAAAGAATACTGAAAAGGAAAAAGCAGAACTTGAAGCGTCGAGAAAAGAAAAGTATGGAGAATTCTATGTACCTCTTCCTGAAGAGCCTGTAAAAGCTAATGATACAAAAGTTAAGGGAATATACCTTAATCATAATAATGTAGGTTTAGATTTTTCAGAAGAAAATATAGCAAACTTTGAAAAATATATCGAATATGTTAACGGAAATGCAGAGAATTATCCAGCTGAAGCGGATAATGCAAATGTTATAGAGCAAATGCTTGCTATTTGTAATAAGACAGAAGTTAATGGTATTGTTATCGATATTAAAACAGATGATGGCTATCTGACATGGGAATCAGATATTGAAGCTGTTAATAAATTTGGGACTGACGCATCAGGACCATACTTTAACTATGAAAAATTAATTAATTACATGAAAGAACATAATATAGTTCCGATTGCAAGAATTGTAACCTTTAAGGATCTTGCCTTACCTGATAAAGCACCTGAACACGCTATGGAACTGAAAGATGGTTCTATTTACTATGATGATTCAGGGACAGCTTGGGTAAATCAATACGATAAGTATGTGTGGGATTATGTGTTATCTATTTCTAAAGAAGCAGCTTACAGAGGATTTGAAGAAATTCATTTTGACTATGTAAGATTTCCAGATAATGCAGCAGATTATGACCCAATAGTTGCAAAGCCAGAAGATGCACCAAGAAAAGATGAAAATATTGAGAACTTTTTAAATTATGCAAAACAAGAACTTGAACCTTATGGTGTTGGAGTAGGTGCTGCTGTTTTCGGTATTATAACTTCAACTTGGGAAGATGAACCAGATGGTATAGGACAAACTTGGATTAAATTAGCAGATGAAGTTGACACAATCAGCCCGATGATTTATCCTAGCCACTATTCTGAGGGTTGGTATGGAATTGAACAACCAGACTTTGATCCTTATGGAATGTTTCATAGTGCGATTTCAGATGCTATAGAAAAGAATTCTGCAGTTAAGTCAAGCGGAAGGATTAGACCTTGGATACAAGGATTTACAGCTTCTTATATGGACGTTTATGAAGATTATGATGCTAAGACTATAGCTGAACAAGTTAGAGCTTCAGTTGAATTAGGCGTAGATGAATATTTAATATGGAATGCTCTAAATGAATATGATCCAGAAATCTTTAAGTACACTTCATCATTCACACCTAATCCAGTAGTTGAGGAATCTAGTTTACCGGAATATTCTTTTGAAGATTTGCTTAAAGAAGATAATGGGGAAGAAGCAAAAGTACAAGATAAACTAGGTAGAACTCCTTACCAAATAGCAAAAATGTTTTTAGATAGCCTTATTGGAGATAATAGTGGTAGAATTTTCTTGATATCAGCAAAAGATACAAGAGCTGACTCTTATGGAGAATTTTTAGAAGATGAAATATTTAATCAATACTACGATAGCTATCAAATTATTGATGCTAATAAAGCTGACAAAGGGTATGTCTTTAATGTTGAGGTATATAATGGAGAAGAAACATCTGATGTTGAAATAAAAGTAATACTTGAAGATGGTTTATTCAAAATTGGAAACCTAGATAAATTAGCTGGAGAAACTCGAGGCAATAATTAATTAAGTAACTAGAAATTAGGTGGTCATTTGTATTCTAGAGATTTTCAGATACCATACTATATGATCAAGGAAAATAAAGAAATGAAATTAAGTTACTTGATTAGAGAATTAGTATGGACATCTACATTAAATTATGACAATTTACTTCAAAATCAAGATATTATGAAAAACAAAGCTTGGGTTCTCTTGAACTGGGATATAGATATAGAAGAAATTCCTAAATATCAGAAAACTTATACTTTTTCAACAGAAGTTTATGGTTTTTATAAATTTTATGCTATGAGAGATTTTTCGATTTTAGATGGTGGAAAAGAAATTATAAAAGCTAAAAGTTTATGGACTATGATAGATTTAGATACTAGATCCATTACAAGAATACCTGAAGAAGTAAAAGAAAGTAGCTTAGAGTTAACTAGAAAAGATTTAAAGTCTTATCAATTTAATCTTCCTAAGCTAGATACAGAGGAAATTAATGATATAGTAATAAATAATGATTGTATTGATTTGAATAGTCATGTAAGTAATGCAGTTTACCTACAATGGCTTGAAAATTCCTTGAAGTATGAAGAATATATTTCTAATATGGTTAAAAATATAAAAATTATTTATAAAAAAGAGATTAAAAAAGATGAAGAAATTGCTTATAGAAAAATAAGAAAAGAAAATTTTTATTATTTTGACATTATTAATAAATTTAATAAGGAAATAAAAGCAAGCATAGTACTAGAACTAGAAGAATGTTAAGAATTTGTTAAAAATAGAAATTAGATATTTTTGTAATAAATTTGAAAATAATTTAAAAAAAAGAACTTAATTTTTAAGTTCTTTTTTTTGATTATTAATTAATATTGGATAAATTTATTGAATACTTTAGAAAGGCATTGAAATAATCAGACTTAACAGAAGCTTGTTAATTAGTTGCTTAGGAAAACGAAATAAAATTTTCATCTTTATCACTTCAACAGTGCAAAATGGCAACTTGTTTATGAAAAATTTGTATGCTAATATTACGACAGTGAATATAGATAAAGAGAATTTTAGACCTCGTAAACTATTAATAGCTATAATTTTTATCTGAAGTGAAAAGGATTTCACTAAAACTATTCTTTACAAGGAGGAAAAAATGTTAAAAAGAAAAAGTTTATTACTTATGCTGGTAGCAGCTTTAACTCTTACAGCTTGTGGTGGACAAGAGGGAGCTGACAAGCCAGAAAATGGAGACACTTCTGATACTCAAACGGGTACAGATGTAGAAAATATAGGTGAAGAAAATGATGAACAAGAAGCACCTGGCGAGAAAGATGCTGAGCAATATCTAAATACTTGGGATCAAGAAGACCCTACATCGCTTAACTCAGCAATAGGATCTGACAGATCATCATTTAAATTATTATTAAACATAATGGAACCGCTTGTAAGACAAATTGAAAATACTGAAGATGGTTCATTAGTAACAGAAGCAGCTGGTGCTGAATCATGGGAAGTTAGTGATGATGGACTAGTTTGGACTTTTAAAATTAGAGAAGGTATGAAATGGACTGATGGAGACCCATTAACAGCTAAAGATTATGAATACGGTATTAAAAAATCTTTAGATAAAGAAGACGGAGCTGGTGGTATGGGTTGGATGATTGATTGCATTAAAGGTGCTAGTCAATCAATGGCAGGAGAAATCTCAACAGACGAAGTTGGAGTAAAGGCTATTGATGATAATACATTAGAGATAACTTTAGAAAGAGAAACTCCTTACTTCTTACAATTATGTTCAACAAGGCCAACTCTTCCAATAAAGCAATCTGCTTATGAAGAATTTGGAGATAATTATGGTACAGCTATTGATAAGATTGCTTATTGTGGACCATTTAAATTAACCGAATGGACAAATCAAACTGGCTTAAAATTAGTTAAGAATGAAGAATATTGGGATGCGGAAAATATTTTCTATGAAAATGTTGACTGGAGAATTATCGGTGAAGAAACTACAAGAATGAATGCATTCTTAAATGGAGAAGTTGATAATGTTGGAACTAATATTGCTGAATGGCAAATGCAGTTCAAAGCTAAAGATGATGTATTCCAAAGACAAGCTAAGCAACCAATAGTTGATTATATGTTCTTTAATACAGAAAAAGCTCCATTTAACAATCCAAAAGTAAGACTTGCGTTCTCACTTGCACTTAATAGAGAAGAAGCTATAGAAGCTGTTTATAATGGAGTAGGCGTTCCAGCTTATGGTCTTGTTATGCATGGTATAACAATGGATGAAAAAGAATATAGACAAGAAGTTCCAGGACCTACTGAAGCGCTTTACGAAGAATATTCTGATCCTAAAGCGTTATTAATTGAAGGACTAGAAGAAGAAGGAATGGGTTCAGATCCATCTGTAATAGATATTACACTTGAATTTGGTGGAACTACTGAAAGAACTAAAGAAATTGGTGATTATCTAATCAACTCATTTAATTCAGTTCTAGGAGTTAACACCAAAGTTAAGTTAAATGAATGGACTGCTTTTTCTTCTCAAGTACAAGAAGGAAATTATGAACTTGGATATATGGCATGGTTCGCAGACTACAATGACCCATACCACATGCTTTCTCTTATGTTATCAGATGTTGATGGTTTAAATACTAAATGGTCAAATGTAGAATATGATAAACTAATAGAAGAAGGTATTAAATCAAAAGATCCAGCAGAAAGATTAGAAAAATATGCAAAGGCTGAAGCTATTGTCGCTGAAGAAGCACCTGTTATACCAATTATGAATGGAATTTCAAATGTTTTCAGATATGATTATGTATACGGATGGCAAATAAGTGAATTCTCAACACAAGGACTAAAATACGGCTTCACTTCAGGCAGATAATTATTTTATGAAGATGCCTCCTTATTTGTAAGGAGGCTCTTTAAATGAAAGGGGAAATAAAATGGGAAAATATATTGTAAAGAGATTTTTTTATATGACCTTATCTCTCTTTATAGTTACAACAGTAACATTCTTCATGATGCACTCTGTTCCAGGTAATCCTCTGGCGGCACAAATGAAAATTATGCCTGAAGAAGTTCAAAAACAGTTCAATGAAAAATATGGACTAGATAAGCCTGTTGAAGAACAGTATGCAATTTACTTAAAAAATTTAGTTACAAAGGGAGACTTTGGTATTTCATTTAAGTATCCAGGTCGTTCAATTACACAAACAATAAAAGAAACTTCTCCAGTATCATTAAAAATTGGAGGATTAGCTTTACTAATTGGTTTACCAATCGGTTTAATCTTAGGAGTTTTAGCAGCTGTAAAAAGAGGTTCAATAATAGATTATATCGCTTCTTTAGTCGCTATAATTGGTATTACTATACCTGTATTTATTTTAGCAGCTTTATTCCAATATGTATTTTCAGTTAAGCTGGGAATACTACCTACATCTGGTTGGGGTAAATCCAAGCACTTAGTTCTGCCGGTTTTATCTATGTGTTTTGGACCGATAGCAACATTCTCTAGATATATGAAATCAAATTGCTTAGAAGTTTTAGGAGAAGATTATATTCTAACTGCTGAAGCAAAAGGGGTTTCCAATATGGGAATAATAATTAAGCATGTAGTAAGAAATGCTATACTACCAATCATTACATTACTTGGACCTCAAATAGCTGCAGTTTTTACAGGCTCATTTGTTGTAGAGAAAATGTTTGGTATACCAGGGCTTGGTTTTTATTTTGTAAGTTCAATTCAA
The DNA here is from genome assembly GCA_964432945.1 of uncultured Peptoniphilaceae bacterium. Taxonomy (GTDB): domain Bacteria; phylum Bacillota; class Clostridia; order Tissierellales; family Peptoniphilaceae; genus CAYSPO01. The sequence continues at coordinate 20,662 of CAYSPO010000019.1, read as the reverse complement.
AATAGAGACTACAATATGATTATCGGTACAACTGTATTTTATGCAATTATCTTTATAGTAGCTCAATTAATAGTAGACTTATTATATGGCGTTGCTGATCCAAGAATTAGAGTTTCATAGGTAGAGGAGGAAATTTTATGGTAAAATTTACAGAAAATTCATTCAAGCCAATTCCTCTAGAAGATAAGTCAGCGGAATTTATCGCTAGACCGAGAATAACTTATTGGAGCGATGCTTGGAGAAGATTTAAACAAAATAAATTGGCTTTAATATCATTAGTAATATTAGTATTACTTGTATTAACAGTAATTATCGGACCTATACTAACAGAAAACCTATATGGTTTTACAATAAATTCCCAAGATTTTTCTGTGAAAAATGTTGGTCCTAACTCAAGAAATTGGATGGGTACTGATAATTTAGGGCGTGACCTCTTTACAAGGGTATGCTTAGGAGGCAGAATCTCTCTTACAATAGGTATTCTTGGAGCATTAATTTCAACGATTGTGGGAACTATTTATGGTTCTATTTCAGCTTATGCTGGCGGTGTTGTTGATACAATTATGATGAGAATAGTGGAAATACTTTCATCAATACCTTATACACTTATAGTTATTTTAGTTTCTGTATTTGTTGGAGAAACTAATATGTTTAGTTTGATTTTAGCGATGACCATTACAGGTTGGACAGGTATGGCAAGGATGGTAAGAGGTCAATTGTTATCTCTTAAAGAACAAGATTATGTTTTAGCTGCCGAAACTCTTGGAGTAAGTAGTGCAGATATTGTAAAAAGACACTTAATTCCAAATACAATGAATATAATCTTAATTTCAATTTCATTTGACGTTCCTGGATTTATATTCAGTGAAGCATTCTTATCTTTCTTAGGTATAGGTATTCAGCAACCACAAACTTCATGGGGAGCTTTGGCATCGATGGCACAACAAAAATTCTTGTTCTACCCATATCAACTGTTCTTCCCGTCACTGATGATTGCATTAACAATGTTAGTGTTCACTTTAATAGGTGATGGTCTTAGAGATGCACTTGATCCAAAAATGAGAGAGTAATGGAGGGATATCAATGGATAATGAAAAGGAATTAGTATTAAAGGTAGAAGACCTTAGGGTATCCTTTCACACCTATGCTGGTGAAGTAAAGGCAGTTAGAGGAGTATCCTTTGACTTACACAAAGGAGAGGTCTTAGCTTTAGTTGGAGAGTCTGGTTGTGGTAAAACAGTAACTTCCAAAGCAGTTTTAAGATTATTAAAAGAGCCACCTGCAGAAATTTTAGAAGGATCTGTAATAGATTTTCGTGGAGAAGATGTAACAAAGATGTCTAAATCAAGGCTACAAAGCTATAAAGGTTCAGATGTTGCAATGATTTTCCAAGATCCTATGACAAGCCTTAATCCAACTATGACTGTTGG
>CAYSPO010000019.1:0-19132 GCA_964432945.1 uncultured Peptoniphilaceae bacterium | reverse complement strand
CCAAATGTTGAAAGGCCAATTTAGGAGGTGGTTTAATGGAAATGATAAGATTTAATGATAAAGAGTTCATGGATCAGTTAAGAGAAAACCACAAAAAACTCCTTCAGAAAAAAGAAGTTCTTCTAGATGTAGAAAACCTTAAGATACACTTTGATGTTGGTGGACCTAAAAAACTTAAAGCCGTTGATGGAATAAACTTTAAGATATATAAGGGAGAGACTTTTGGCCTTGTTGGAGAGTCTGGTTGTGGTAAAACAACTGCAGGTAAGGCGACTTTAAATATTTATAAGCCTACTGATGGTAGGGTTTTATTTAAGGGAAAAGATATCAGTAAGATGAAAACTAAAAGTGAAATTTTAGAGTTCAAATCTAATGCACAAATGATTTTTCAAGACCCTTATGCTTCTCTAGATCCTAGAATGACTATAGATGAAATTATTCAAGAAGGTTTAGAAGTTCATTTTCCAGAAATGGATAAAAAGCGTAAATCAGATAGGGTATCTCATATTCTACAAATGGTTGGGCTTAACCCTGAACATGGTGCTAGATTTGCCCATGAGCTTTCAGGAGGTCAAAGGCAAAGAATTGGAATTTCTAGAGCCTTAGCTATAGAGCCAGAATTTATAGTATGTGATGAGCCTATATCTGCACTAGATGTATCTATTCAAGCTCAAATTGTTAATATATTAAACTATATGAAATGGCAAATGGGATTAACTTACCTATTTATTTCCCACGACCTTTCAATGGTTCAGCATATATCTGATAGAATAGGGGTTATGTATTTAGGTAATATGATGGAAATAACTTCTAATAAAAAGCTATTTGCTAATCCATTACACCCATATACTCAAGCACTTATATCTGCAATTCCAATTGCTGATCCAGATGAAGAGAAAAAAGATTTAATTAGACTTGAAGGAGAAGTTCCTTCTCCAGTAAATCCACCTTCAGGTTGTGTATTCTCTCCTAGATGTGCTCATTGTATGGAAATTTGTACTAAGGTTAAACCAGAGCTTAGGGAGATAGAAGAAGACCACTTTGTAGCATGTCATTTATTTGACCAAAGAGAAACTTTTCACGAAGATAAAAAATAGATAGTAATTAAAAAATAGATAGTAGTTAAAAAATATAAGCATTAGAAATGATATATCCAAATGAAACTATTGGTAATAAAGATAATATTGAAAATATTTACTATACTTGAAAGCTAGCTTATTGCTAGCTTTTTTGTTAAGCAAGCTTAATGGATTATCATTACTAACATAATTTACAAGAATTTAATATACATTAGATATAATATAGTATAAAATATAATATAAATGGAGGTGTTAAAATGCCAGGAATAATTATACTAATAGCAGTTATAATATTAGTTGTAGGCTATATAATAACAACACAAAGACAATTTATTAATTTAGGTGAGCTTAGTGATAATGCTCTTTCCCAAATAGGTGTTCAGCAACAATCAAGATGGGATGCCTTAACTCAAGTAGCGAAAGCAGCAAAAGGTTATGCAACTCATGAAAAAGAAACTCTTGAATCTGTTATCGGAGCTAGAAATCCAGCTCCTCCAAAAAATGCTCAAGATGTTATGAGAGACGATAATCAATTTGCCGAAGCTCTATCAAGGTTTAATGTTGTAGTAGAACAATATCCTCAATTAAAGGCAGATGCTCTTTATATGAAAGCTATGGGTTCTATAGAGAAATATGAAGAAAATGTTCGTATGAGCAGAATGGTATTCAATGATACTGTTACTAAATGGAACAGACTTGTTAAACAAATCCCTTCAAGTTTTGTAGCAGCGATTTTTGGTTTTAGCCAAAGACAATATCTAGAAACAAATCAAGCAACAGCAAATATGCCGGATTTGGAATTTTAATTATGAAAGCATTAAGAAGAATTGTATTTCTTCTAACTTTTATCTTTAGTTTTTCCATAACGGCTCAAGCAGAGGACATCTATTCTATAAATACAGATGTCCTCTTGGACAATGAGGGTACAGCTCATATTAAACAAACTTGGAAGACTAATGCCACAGAGGGAACGGAATATTATATTCCAATGAACAATATGGGACCTATGGAGCTTTATGATTATAAGGTTTCTAGCCCTGAAAGCGAATTTCAACAAGTTGAGTGGGATGTTGATAAGAGTTTTGAAGAAAAAGCGTACACATATGGTGTAAATTATACTAATAAGGGATTGGAATTATGTTTTGGTAAATCAGAATATGGTGATATGACCTATGTTATTGAATATAAATTAAAAAATGCAGTTCAATCATTTACTGATGCTGATGGATTTAATATACGTTTTGTAAATGATCAGCTTAGCCCAGCTCCAAGAAATGTAAGTACAACTATTCATATTGACGGAGTAGAGTTAAATGATCAAAATTCTAGAATTTGGGGTTTTGGTTATAATGGTGATGTAATTTATGAAGATGGCATAATAAAAGCTACTTCTTCAAATTTTAATTCTAATAGTCATATGACTTTATTAATGAGATTAAATAAGGGCATTCTAAACCCTACTTATCAAGCTAGCGGAGATTTTGAAACTCTTAGAGAAAGAGCATTTGAAGGTTCAAGCTATACGGATGACTTTAACAGCGATGAATATAATGGTAAAACTAGAAGTTTTGGTAGAATAATAGGTAATTTATTTGGAAACTTAATATTTTTAATTCCTCTTTTAGGAATTTTTGCAGGCGGTTTAAGTAAATCTAGATCTAAAAAAGCAAAGCCAAGAAATTTATCGGACTATAAAATAGACAAAACTAGTTATGCTAGAGATATACCAGCTGGAGGTCATTTACCAACTATTTATAATTTCTATAAATATAATGCTAATGCAAAGTATAATGATTTGATGTCTGCTTATTTATTATTATGGCTTAACAAGGGATATATTAATGTTGAAGAAGTAGATAAAAAAGGTGTATTTTTCAACAATAAAGAAGTAGAAGTAGTTTTTACTGGAGTAGAACCAGAATTAAAAGATAATTCTGAAAGAAAGCTCTGGGCATTTTTAAGAGCAGCAGCAGTTGATAATGTGCTTGAAGAAAAAGAGTTAAAAGCATATGTTCAAAGGCATACTTCTGCATTTGCAGGCCTTGAAGAAATAGCTTGGCAAGATGGGAATAATTTTGCTTTTAAAAATAATTTACTAGTAGAACAAAAGAGTTTTCTTGATAATAGACCTGAATTAACTCCAAAAGGAGGAAAAGTCTATCAAGATATCTTTGGATTTAAGAAATATTTAAAAGATTTTACTATTATAAATGAGAGAGAAGTCAAAGAAGTTAGTTTATGGGACTCATATTTAATAATAGCAGCTATTTTTGGAATTGCAGATCAAGTTAGTGAACAATTTGAGGATCTTTACCCTCAATACACTTTCTATGAAAATGAATATGGCAGCCCAATGAACACTTATCTTTATATTTCTTATCTAAATTCTCTATCAAGAAATACCTATTCTGCTTATCAATCAAATGTGAGTGCATCTAGTGGTGGTGGAGGTTCATCATCTTTCGGAGGTGGCGGAGGTTCTTTTGGTGGAGGCTCCGGCGGTGGAAGCAGATAAGTAAATAAACTTGACAGATATAAAAAACCTCGTTATAATCATTTGTAAATTCATTGAAGTGTGTCCGTTGTGTGAAATACTTTCAGAGAGACTGGTTAGGTGAAAGCAGTCAGTTAGGAAGCATAACGGAGAGGGACATGGAGAAGATATTGGCAAGCAGTATGTAAGCCATATCCGGTTTACCTATCGTTAAAGGTTTAAGTGGATGCGCTTTTTTGAGTGCATCAATTAGAGTGGCAACACGGTTTTTTCGTCTCTTTTCCTTCGGGAAAAGAGACTTTTTTGATTATTAGGAGGATTTATGGAATTTAAAAAGGTTGTTTTAGCTTACTCAGGAGGTCTTGATACATCTGTTATCATTACTTGGTTAAAAGAAAATTATGATTGTGAAGTTATTGCAGTAGCAGGAGACGTAGGACAAAAAGAAGAACTAGATGGTTTGGAAGAAAAAGCCCTAGCTTCAGGAGCGTCTAAATGCTACATAGTTGACTTGGTTGATGAATTTATAGAAGAATATGCCTTTGAAGCATTAAAGGCAGGAGCCAAGTACGAAAATAATTATCTTTTAGGAACTGCTTTAGCTAGACCTTTAATATCAAAGGCATTAGTTGATGTTGCCAAAAAAGAAAATGCAGATGCGATTGTTCATGGCTGCACAGGAAAAGGAAATGACCAAGTTAGGTTTGAATTAGCTATTAGAGCTCATGATGCAAATATTCCGATAATAGCACCATGGAGAGTTTGGGATATTAAATCTAGGGAAGATGAACAAAAATATGCTGAGGAACATGGAATCCCTTTAAAAAGAAAAGGAGCTACTGGTTATTCAGAAGATAGGAACTTATGGCATATTTCTCATGAAGGTTTAGAACTAGAAAATCCTAAGACTGAACCAATTTGGGATGATATGTTAACTTTTTGCAATATGCCAGAGAATGCACCAGATGAAGCTGAATATGTAACTATTGAGTTTGAAAAAGGTGTACCAATTGCAGTTAATGATATAAAAATGAAGGGTTCAGATATAGTAAATTGTCTAAATGAAATTGGTGGAGAACATGGTATAGGTATTAATGATATTTTAGAGAGTAGACTTGTAGGAATAAAAGTTAGGGGAGTATATGAAAATCCTGGAGCAGAAATTTTATATTACGCTCATAACTATTTAGAGAGTCTGACTTTAGATAAAGATACTCAACATCACAAAATTGGATACTCAAATGACTTAGCTGAGTTAATCTATAATGGTAAATGGTTCTCTACTGCAAGAAAAGCAATTTCTGCTTTTATAGATGTAACACAAGAGACAGTAACAGGTAAAGTTAAATTAAAACTTTATAAAGGCAATATAAGTAATGCTGGAGTAATTTCTCCATATAGCTTATATGAAGAAGAATTTGCAACATTTGGAGAAGATGGAGTATATAATCAAACAGATTCACAAGGATTTGTAAATCTATATTCCCTTGGAACTAAAATAAATACAATTATGAAAGATAGGATTTAAATGGCACTTTGGAGTGGAAGGTTTTCAAAAGAACTAGATAATATAGCTAAAGAATATAATTCATCAATAGCAATTGATCAAAGAATGTATAAAGTAGATATTCAAGGGTCAATGGCACATGCAAAAATGCTTGCACAGACTGGTATTATCAATGAAGATGAACTTGGTAAAATTCTTGGAGGTCTATCAGAAATCCTTAAAGATATTGAATCTGGTAAATTAGAGATTGATTTAACCGCAGAAGATATCCATATGTTTGTAGAAAAAGAACTTACGGATAGAGTTGGAGAGCCAGGAAAAAAACTTCATACTGCAAGATCAAGAAATGATCAAGTTGCTGTCGATATAAGATTGTACCTAAGAGAGTATTCAGCTGAAATTGAAAATTCAATTAAAGAACTTATAAACTCTATTATAAACTTAGCTGAAAAAAACATCAATACAATCATGCCAGGCTACACTCATCTACAAGCTGCACAGCCAATTTCTTTTGCCCATCATCTAATGGCTTATGGCCAGATGCTAAGAAGAGATTTAAGCAGACTAGAAGACTCTATAGATAGAATGAATGTATCTCCCTTAGGTTCTTGTGCTTTCGCTACAACAACTTATCCTATAGATAGGTTTATGACAGCAGAACTACTTGGTTTTAAAGAGCCGATGGCAAATAGCATTGATGGGGTTTCAGATAGAGATTTTATCCTTGATTTAATATATTTTTCTTCTGTAACTATGATGCACCTTTCTAGGTTAAGTGAAGAAATAATTCTTTGGTCTAGTCAAGAATTTAAGTTTATTGAATTAGATGATAGTTTTTCTACAGGATCATCAATTATGCCTCAAAAGAAAAATCCAGATATGGCAGAATTAGGTAGAGGAAAAACTGGAACAGTTTATGGAAAACTTATGGGAATGCTTGCGACTATGAAATCTTTACCTCTAGCTTACAATAAAGATATGCAGGAAGATAAGGAAGCTGTTTTCCAAAGTCTAGATATAGTTAATAAGTCATTAAAGGTTATGAAGGGTATGCTAGATACTATGGAAGTAAACCCTGAAATTATGAGATCTAAGGCGTCTCATGGATATATAGTAGCCACAGACCTTGCAGACTATCTAACCAACAAAGGATTAGCCTTTAGGGACGCCTATACACTTGTAGGTAATATCATAAGAGATGCCTCTAAAGAAAATTTAGATTTAGAACAAATAGGGCTAGATAAGTATAAAGAATATTCTGATGTATTTGAAGAAGATCTTTATGATGCTATAAATCTTGAACAGTGCGTTAACAAAAGAAAAGTTTATGGTGGTACAGCTCCAGAAGCTGTTAAAATTCAAATAAAAGACTTAAAAGATAAAATATCGAAATAAAAAAGAGATGCTTGTACAAGCATCTCTTTATTTAGAAAAAACTTCTTCTTTTAGCTTCTTTTGTATATAGTCGTAGCCTTTTATTTTATGTGGAATTAGACAATTTGTGCAGTTTTTTACACCTGTAGACATATCATAATTACCCCCACAGTCCTTTAGTAGATATAAAGGACAATAGCAAAATAAACAGTTAAAATCAGAATCATCTGTGACTTTATGGCAAGGAAAGTATTTACAGTTTGTATTTCTAAAAAATTTGTATGAGTTATCCATTTTTACCTCACTAAAGTATAAATTAATAAGCCAATAGAATAGAGTATTAAGAAAGATAACATAGATTTTCTAATTATTTTAATTGAGTCATCTATATCTTTTGCTCTAACAGCCCTTGTATCGTCTCCGATGTAGGGTTTTTCTACAAATAAGCCATCATAAAAAGCTCCTCCACCAAGCTGTATTCCTAAAAGTCCAGCCATAGTAGCTTGAGGCCAACCTATATTCGGTCTATCTTGGTTCTTGTGATCTCTTAAGGTTATTTTTGCAGCTCTTTTTGTGTTAAATCTAACTAGTCCACCTAATAAAAGTATTAAAGAAGTTAGGGGAGCTGGTATTATATTTAGAATATCAAGGATTTTTGAAGAAAAGAAGCCTAAATCTTTAGATAATTCTTTATCTTGATACCAATTTTTATCCATAAGTGAAATAATTATATATACATAAGCGAACTCTACTCCAAGAATTAAGAATAATATTGGAGCAAAAATTTCTCCACAAGCTTTTTTTGAGATATCTTCTACGGAAGCTTTTATTATCCCAGAAGTACTTAATTTATCTGTATCTCTTTCAACAAAACTACTAAGCATCGCTCTTCCTCTTTTTGTAGATTTTTTCATTTCACTTTTTATCATAAGAGCCTGCCTTTTTAAAACTCCAGATGAAAGAAGCATATAAGCAAGATGGACTTTTACAACAAACTGAAGTGCTTTATTGAAATCAAAAAATCCTATTAATAATTTTAAAACAAAGTATCCTGCTAATGTATTTATAAAAGTAAAAATTATCCCAGCTACTCTTATTTGTGTTTTTGTTTTTAAGGTTTTTCTTATTAAGTTTTTTTCTTTTTTTAATATAAAATTTATCAAATCTAGGGAATCTGGAAAGTTCTCAGGTGTCCCTAAAATTAAATCTGCTAAAATTGCTAAAATTACTATCATTTTTTCCTCTATATCTTTAATTAACTACATTATATCAGTGCTTACAATAATATCACAAATTACCTATCTTAGTAAAATATTATATTTGAACTAAGATTTTTCATAAGCTATAATTAAATTGAGGTGGAAAAATGAAAATATTTATTATATCTAGAGGCTTTCCAACTAATGAATATAAGATTAATGGCATATTTGAGATGGATCAAGCAAAAGCTTTACAAAAGGCTGGGCTTGATGTTGTTTTTCTATCTGTCGATTTAAGGAGTATTAGGAGAAAAAGAAAATTTGGTATGGATTCTTTTGTAAAAGATGGTGTTAAAATGTACACATTTGATATACCCCTTGGCAATATTCCTAAAGGTATCCTTTATAAAATAGGGATATGGGCAACTAAAAAACTCTATAAAATTGCCGTAAAAAATGAAGGAGAACCAGATTTAATTCATACATTTTTTACAGATCAGGCTTATATGGTTACAAAAGCTTTTGAAGATAAAGATATACCGGTTATAGTTACAGAATGTAATTCACACATTAACAAAGATAATATAGATAAAAAATTAGAAAAGGCAGCATCTTTTGCCTATAATAAAGCATCTAAGCTAATAAGCGTTAGCCCTGACTTTAATAAGAAACTTAAAAAGAGATTTGGTGTTGACTCTTCTGTGGTAACAGTTATTCCTAACCTTGATATATTTCAGTATAGTCCAAATAAGGATAATCGTGATTCGAAATTTAGGTTTGTGAGTACAGGTCGTGTTACAGTGGAAAAGGGAATGGAAGATTTGATTGACGCCTTTATAAAAGAATTTAAAGACGATGAAAATGTTACTTTAGATATTTTTGGTGATGGCAATCATAAAGAAGCCCTTGAAACAAAAGTAAGAAATCATGGACTTAATCATAGGATAAAGCTTCGAGGAATGACGGACAGGAAGATAATAGCAAAAGAATATCAACATAAGGATGTTTTTTGCCTTTATTCTCATTCAGAAACTTTTGGTCTTGCATATTTAGAAGCGCTTGCATCAGGTTTGCCAGTTATATCTTCAAAGTGTGGTGGACCTGAGCATTTGATTAAAGAAAATAATGGAATTCTTGTTGAACTAAATGATGTAGATGCTCTTGGTAAAGCTATGGTTTATATGAAAGAAAATATAGAAAAGTATAATAAGCAGGAGATTTCAAGAGAAGCAAGATTAGAGAATTCTGCTGAAAGTATTACTAATAATTTAATAGAAATTTACAAAGAGGTGATCTAATGTTAAAGATACTTCATTTATCAGATCTTCACATAGGAAAATCTTTTAATAAGTATCCTGATAAGGTACAAAAGGTTTTAAGAAATCAAAGGTTTGAGAGCTTAGATAGGATTGTAGAGGTTGCCAATGACAAGAGTATTGATCTTTTAATAATAACAGGGGATCTTTTTGATAGGCTAAACATACCGAAAGAATCTATAATTAGAGTTTGCCAAAGCTTGAGTAAGTTTTCTGGGATTTGTTTAGTCCTTCCAGGAAATCATGATTATTATTCAGGAACAGAAGATCTTTGGAAAACTTTTGAAGACGAGTCAACGGATAATACAATTCTTTTAACTGAGTTTACACCATATGACTTAGAGAGTTTAGGCTATGATGCTGTAATTTATCCAGCTCACTGTCATAGTAAGCACTCTAAAACAAATAACCTAGACTGGATAAAGGATAGTAAAATAGATGATACTCGTTTAAATATAGGAATTAGTCATGGGGCAATTCAAGGATTATCTCCCGATATGCAAGGGGAGTATTTCACTATGTCTAGAAGTGAATTAAGTGAAATACCCGTAGATTTATGGCTACTTGGCCATACCCATGTTCCTTACCCACTTGAAGGAGAGGGAATAGACGAAAGAATATTTAATGCTGGAGTTCATGAAGCAGATGGAATGAATTATAGGTATGAAGGATCTTGTTTTCTAATAGATATATCTAAAGAAGATATTTCCTATGAAAGATTTATTAGTGGTAAATTTAGATTTAATGACATATATGAGCAGGTAAATTCATCTCTTGAAGAATACTTGAGAAAATATGAAGATGATTATGAAAACAGTCTTCTTAGGTTAAATCTCAATGGTTATATAAATGAAGAAGAATATCTAAATAGAGAAAAATATTATGATAGCCTTAGAGAAAAAGTATTTTATTTAGATATAAGAGATGAAGATTTGAAAATTCGCTTAAGTCCAGAAAAAATTTCTGAAAAGTTTGTTCATGGATCTTTCCCGGAAAAATTGCTTTTAAAACTATCAGATGATGAGGATAAACTTCAAATAGCATATGATTTGATTGAAGAAAGTAGGAATTAATATGAAGATAAGATCATTTGAAACTGAGAATTTTGCTGGTATAAAAAACCGTAAAGTTAATTTTACTGAAGGTATTAATGTCTTGTTTGGTCCTAATGAAGCAGGTAAATCTACTATTATAGATGGTATTTTTCATACTATTTTTACTCCTGCCAAATTACATAAATCCTCTGATAGAGATTTCTATGAAAAATACTTTAGTCCAGATTCTGATACTATTAATTCAAGGGTAGAGTTTGAGAAAGATAATCATGTTTATATATTGGAAAAACAATGGTCTAAGTCTAAAGATTTTTCTGAAAGATTAATACTAGATGATGGATCAATTGTAACTGATAGCAAAAAAATTAATAATATTTTAAGCGATATATTTTCTTTTGGATCTGCTACTTATAAAGTGCTTAACTTTTCTTCTCAAGCAGATTCTGAAAAAATTTTGATGAACCTTGATACTAATGATGTAAGAAATGATATTTCTAATCATATTAATAAAACTGTAATGGAGCTTGATGGGATATCCTTAGAAAAATTCGAGGAGAATATCAACAGTAAAATAGAGGTTTTAATAGCAAGATGGGATGTAGAAAATTCAAGGCCGATGAATAATAGGGGTATAGATAACCCTTATGAAAAAGGTGTCGGCAAAATTTTAGCTAGCTTTTATGAAAAGGAAGAGTTAAAAAGAAGTATCTCTTACGCTATGGAAAAAGAAAAGGCATTTGAACAGTCTAGTATTAGGCTAAAAGAAGTTGAAGAAAAGCTTGCCAAAAATCAAAAAGAAAAAGCAAAGCTAGATATTATAAGTGAAGATATAAGGAAAAGAGAGAGTTTAGAGTTAAATATAAAAAAGCTTGAAAGTGATTTAGAAGATTTAAAAAATGCAATTATGGAGTTGCCTAAACTTTTAAGCCAAAAAACTAATTTAGAAAGTCATGGTAAATCTTTAAAAGAGAAGAAAGACAATTTAGAAACTAGGATAGAATATATAGATAAAAGTAAAAAATTAAAGGAATTAAAGTCTCATATAGACGCATATAATTCCTCTAAGGAAAATTATTTAGAAATAGAAAAACAACTTAAAGAATTAGAGAATATAACAGAAAAAGATTTAACACTTTTACAAAAATCTAATAATGAAATATATAAGTTAGAAAATCAGCTTAAAGCAGATGGTTTGGTTGCTGATTTAAAAACATTAGATGATTCTAAGGCTGAAGAAATAGAAATATTCAATGGTTTAGGAGAAAAAATGACTGGAGAATTTAAAAGTTCTTATTTACTTTTAAAAGTTCCAGATATTTTAGAATTTTCTGTTGGAATAAGTGGTCTAGATTTTAAGAAAATAAATAAAGAACTATCAGAAGAAAAAACAAAAAGAGATGAAATTTTAAAGAAAACTCAATGTGAAGATGAGGCAAACTTAAGAGATAAACTAAAAGATAAAAATAATTTAGAAAAACATAGAGACCAACTTATCTATGAAACAAATAGGGTATTAGATGGCAGAAAATATGAAGACCTTATCAAAGAAGCTGGAAGTCTTAATCAGTATACTGAAAGCTATAATGAAGAAGAAACTAAGGATAATTTAAAGCTAACTTTAGAAGAACTTGATGAAAGCCGAACAGAATTTATAAAAGTTGATTTAGAATATAAAAAACTTATTGAAAAATATGGAACTAATGATGAAATATTTGACCTTATTAGTAAAATTTCTGTAGAAAAAAATAAATTAGATGATAAGTTAAACAATCTTGCAGAACTACCAGAGGATTTTGAGAGTACAGATGATTTCTTTAAGAAAAAAGAAAAATTAGACAAAGATAATCAAGAATTTAATAAAGAATATTTTGAGATAAATAAAATTTATAATGAAAATCTAAGAGATTTACCTCAAACAAGCGTAGAGGATATGACGTTAGATTATAAAGAAGCTGAAATGAAGTTTGATAAACTGCTTAAAAATTATGAAAATCTTTCATCAATTAGAGAATATTTTTATAAAACCAAAGAAGAAATGCTAGATAATCCAACTGGTGATATAGAGGAATGTGTTGAAAATTATCTAAATAAAATAACACAAGGAAGTATAAGGATAAATTCATTAGATGAAGAAATATCGTTATGTGGAAATACATCAAGAGATTTAAGGCAAATGCACTTATCAAAAGGATCAAAAGATGCAGTAAGCTTAGCATTTAGACTTGCTTTAGTAGAAAATATGTTTGAGGAAGGTTCATTTATAGCCTTTGACGATGTTCTTAATGATTTAGATGAAGAAAGAAAATTACAAGCAATAGATATAATCAAAGAGTTTTCAAAGAATAATCAAGTTATTTTTGCGAGTTGTGAGCCAACTATAAAAAAACTTCTTGAAGGAAATTTGACAGAAATAGGTTAATTTTAAAGAATAATTAAAGAAAGTTTGTATAAGAAGGCTAGGTGATATTATTTTTTTTATTAATGAATTAGATAAAAAAGAAACAATCCTTTGTGGAATTATAAACGCAACCCCAGACTCATTTTCAGACGGGGGAAGATATCTTCATGTAGAAAATGCAGTTGAAAGAGCAAAGGAACTAATAGAAGATGGCTGCCAAATGTTGGATATAGGAGGAGAATCTACTAGACCAGGCTCTGAATATGTTCAAATACAAGAAGAGATATCTAGAGTTGTACCAGTAATAAAATCTATAAGAGAAATTTCAGATATACCTATATCAGTAGATACATGGAAAGCTGAAGTTGCAGAAGCTGCCTTGATAGCAGGAGCGGATATAATTAATGACATTACCGGATTTATCGGTGATTCTAAAATGGCAGACGTAGTAAGTAAGCATAATGCTGGAGCAATTTTAATGTTTAACCCAGTTATAGCAAGACCTAACAATATTAATTCTAAAAAGTTTCCTAGTTTTGGCGGTCAAGGTGTTTTTTCAGATGAAGAAATAAATCAGATGGAAAATATGCCAATTCAAGAGGCAATGGTTTATTACTTAAGAAAGTCTATTAATATTGCTTATAAAGCTAACATAGAAGATAATAGGTTAATTCTTGATCCAGGAATTGGTTTTGGTTTGACTAGAAATGAAAATTTAGAACTTTTTGAAATGTCTAGTTTAATTAATGAAATGGGGTATTTAAGTTTTGTAGGAGTTTCAAGAAAGAGATTTATAGTTAGTCTTTTAGAAGAAAACAACCACCCTCAAAAAGAAGATATATTAAATGAGAAAGATATGGCATCATCAATTTTAACGGGAATAGCTGCATATAAGGGTTATAATATATTAAGAGTTCATACTGCTGAATTTCACCATTTTGGGAAAATAATAGGAGATGCAGTTAGGCTAAATAAATCTATGGAAGATGTTGAACTAAAGAGATATGAAAAGAAAAATAATGATAGATAAGATGTAAATTGATTATTATTTTATAATTATAATAAGAAAAAATCCCAGGGTAAATTTACTTTTACACCTGGGATGTTATTATTTATTTAAAATATACATAGTAAAGTTAGCATCAGCTATAATGATATCTTCATCGTTATAGGCTTTAACATTGATAACTAAACTTGTCCTACCATTATGAAGAGTTTGCGAGCTAGCTCTAATTTTACCTGCCTTTAGGGATTTAATATAATTGATATTAGCACTTAATGTAACAGCTTGTTTGTCTAAACTATTAGCAGTTATGCCGGCACAGCTATCGCATACTGCAAAAGTTATTCCACCATGCACTATACCAAGATGATTTAATTGCTTTTCATCAAGTTCAAGCTCTAGATTACAAGAACCTGGATAAAAATCAGTAAGTGTAAGATTTTTTAATTCCAAAGGCCTTAATTGTATTTGGAGTTTTTCTTTTAATTCTTCATAATTCATAGGTACCGCCAAATTCTAAATTAAATGTTCTTTAATATACTTAACAATATCACTTGATTCATATAAAACTTTATCATCGATTAATAAAGCAGGTACTTGAACCATACCACCTTTTTCTTCAAGTTCACTTCTATTATCATCTTCGTGGATATTAGCAAGAGGTATATCTACATTGTATTTTTTTATAACCCTCTCAACTTTTTTGCAGAAAGGACATTCTGGCATATAGTATAACTTGTAATTAGTCAAAAAATCACTCCTTTAATTTTTAAATGAATGTAGTGGAGGCGGTATTCTTCCACCTCTGTCAACAAATCTTTGGCTAGAAGTGTTACCAATGTCCATTATCGGAGCATATCCTAAAAGACCACCGAAGTGAGCAGTTTCACCTACAGATTTTCCGTGAACAGGAATCACTCTTACTGCAGTTGTCTTACCATTAACCATTCCTATAGCTGCTTCATCAGCAATTATTCCAGAAATTGTAGCGGCTGGAGTATCCCCAGGAATTGCAATCATATCAAGTCCTACTGAACAAACACAGGTCATAGCTTCTAGCTTATCGAAGCTTATATACCCATTTGTTGCAGCTTCAATAACTCCTTCATCTTCTGATACAGGAATAAAGGCTCCAGAAAGTCCTCCAACATTTGAAGATGCCATAATTCCACCTTTTTTTACAGCATCATTTAATAAAGCAAGAGCTGCAGTCGAACCATGGCCACCAAAATGATCAACGCCAATTTCTTCTAGAATTCTACCAACAGAGTCTCCTATAGCAGGAGTAGGAGCTAGAGAAAGGTCTACAATTCCAAATTCTAAGCCCAGATTTGAGGCAATTTCTTTCCCTACAAGCTGACCTAATCTGGTTATTTTGAAAGTTGTTTCCTTAATAGTATCAGAAACTACTTCAAAGCTTTCTCCTCTTACTTTTTCTAGGGCTGATTTAACAGTTCCAGGGCCTGATATTCCAACACTTATAACAGTATCAGAATTAGCTATACCATGAAATGCACCAGCCATAAATGGATTATCTTCAACAGCATTAGAAAATACAACCAGTTTAGCGCAGCCTATTGAATCTGCATCTTTAGTTCTTTCTGCTAAGTCTAAGATAGTATTTCCAAGAATTTTAACTGCATCCATATTAATTCCTGCTTTTGTTGAACCAATATTTACACTTGAGCAAACATTATCAGTACAAGAGATAGCATTTGGAATAGAGTTAAGTAGTACTAAATCTCCCTTATTAAAGCCTTTATCTACAAGTGCAGAAAACCCACCGATAAAATTGACACCGATTTCTTTGGAAACCTTATCAAGAACTTCAGCATACATTGTATAATCATCAAGATTAGTAGCTCCAGCAATAAGTGAGATAGGGGTAACAGATATCCTATTGTTTATTATTGGAACACCATATTTTTTTGAAACAGACTGAGAAGTTTCAATGAAATTTTCAGATTTTTTCATCATTTTGTCATAAATTCTTTGACAAGCTCTTTTAGGATCTGAATCAATACAGTCTAACAGGGAAATTCCCATAGTAATAGTTCTAATATCTAGAAGGTCTTCTTCAATCATCTTATAGGTTTCTATAAAGTTATTAAATTCCATAAGTCCTCCTATATGTTATACATGGAATTGAAAATATCCTCGTGCTGAATTTTTAGCTCAAGTTTAAGTTCTTTTCCTAGCTCTTCAAAAGCCTCAACGATTTCACTAAAATCTGCATTAGCTTTGTCAATTCCGACAATGACAATCATAGTAAAATAATCGTCCATAATGTTTTGATTTAGATTAATAATATTCAGATTATATTTTTTCAATAAACCTGAAATGCTGTGAACCACACCGACTTGATCCACTCCTATTGCTGTAATTATAGCTTTCATATTAATTTCCTTTCTTATTATACATATTGAAAATATTATATCAGATTTTAATAGGTCAAGCTAAAAACACAATAGTTTGCTAAAGAAAAATCCTTCAAGTATAATGATGATGAATGTGTAAGTTTAAAGGAGGAAAAATGAAACTAAAAGAACTTTTAAAAAATGTAGAAATTATAGATGCAAAAAATGAAAACCCAGAATTAAATATAGATATGGTTTACTATAATTCAAGAAAAGTTAAAGAAGGGGGACTTTTTGTAGCTATTGATGGTTATGAGGTAGATGGACATGATTATATAGAAGATGCAATCTCAAGAGGAGCAGTTGCAATATTAGTTACGAAAGATGTGGACTTTAATGTTCCAACTTATAAAACTAAAAACAATAGAAAAGCTCTTTCAGTCTTATCAAATAACTATTATGGTCACCCATCAGATCAATTGAAAGTTTTTGGTATCACAGCATCAAATGGTAAAACTTCTACATCAATGATGTTAAATGCAATTTTAGAAGCTAATAATATTCAACCTGGACTTCTAGGAACAGTAATGTATAAAGTTGGAGATGAGGAAGTTGCCTCAAAACTAACTACTCCTGAAAGTCTAGAACTTCAAGGAATATTTAAAAGTATGTTAGATGAAGGAATAGATACTTGCATAATGGAAGTTTCTTCTGTTGGACAAGAAATGTTCAGAGTTGGTGGGATAGACTTTGATATAGTTTGTATGAATAATATTACAAGAGAACATATAGATCAACATGGAAGTTTCGAAAAATATTTTGAAGAAAAACAAAAAACTATAACTAACGCTTCTGAAGATGCATTTGCCATAATTAATATAGAAGATGAATACGCAAAAAGTCTTATCCCAAAAACAAAAGCTAAGGTTATAACTTTTAGCGACCAAAATTCGTCAGCTGACGTATATGCAGAAAACAAAGATATTTCTACTGGTTTTGGTGAGTTCGATTTAGTGCTTTCGGATAAATTTACTGGAAAAGAACAAAGAAAAACAATTAAATTAAATGTTGCTGGTTATCAATCAATTGTTAATGCACTTTCAGCTGCTGCTATGGCTGCAAGCGATGGTATAGATATAGATACAATAGCTAAGGGATTAGAAAATTATAGGGGAATTGAAAGAAGATTTGAGCAAATCTATGACGATGAATTCAAAATCTTAGATGACCATTTCGCTAATATTGAAAACATTAATATGACACTTCAAACCCTATCTAAAATGGATTATAAAAATGCAGTTATCTTATATGCCATAAGAGGAAATAGAGGAGTTACCGTTAATGGAGAAAATGCAGAAACCTTCTTGAAATGGAAGGATAAGCTTAAACTAAAATCACTTTTAGTTACTAAAAGTACAGAAATAGTAGAAGATCATGATTTCGTTCACCCTGAAGAAGAAGCGATATTCAAAGAAAAGATGGATGGAGTTCAAGAATACACTTTATATGACGAACTAGGTGAGGCCTTAGATACAGCTTTAGATCAAGTAGAAGAAGGCGATGTATTATTACTTGCAGGCTGTCAAGGAATGGATTATGGTGGAAAGTTAATCTTAGATAGAATAGCCGAAAGATATCCAGAAAAAGATAAAAAAGAATTATATAAACCTTTAGAAAATAGGGTAGCAGGAATGGATAAATAGAATATTAATTAAAAGTCTAACTATAAGAATTAAAATATAGTTAGGCTTTTTTTGTTTTAATAAATTATAAAATAAAGCTTAAATGAAAGTAATTATTTGAGATTGTAAAATAGAGATTCATATTGTATACTCATTAAGTGACACAGTGTCATTTTAATAATATTATTAGCATAAGGTGATTTAATTGGCAAAAGAAACTTTTTATAATTTAGAGGTAAAAAAAAGAAAAAGAATATTAGAAGTTATGATTAGGATATTTCAAAAGAAGCCCTTTCAAAATGTAACTGTAAAAGAAATTGTAGAAGAGCTTGGAATTCCCCGAGGAAGCTTCTATCAATATTTCGAAGATCTTGAAGATGCTTATTTTGAAGTTATAAATAATGAAATACTAGATATCCATACTTTATTTATGACTATACTAAATAATGAAACTGGAAACCTAGAGCTTAGCTTAGATAAATATAAGGATAAACTCTCAGATATTTTATTTAGAGAAGAATCATATCTTATCTATAAAAACAGCTATTTATATTGGACTGAAAGCCTAACTGAAAGATGGAATAAGATTAATGAGGAACATTCACAAATCTTTATTAATCCCGAAAATTCTGGAGCTATGGATATAGAAAAAATGCATTATCTAAAGGGAGTTTTGCATATGCTAATAAAAAGAAATTTTCAAGAAGGATGGACAAAAGAAGAATTTAAAAGCAAATATCAACTACATGTTCAGTGGTTGATGAAAGGAGTAGAGTAGATGGAAATATTTGAAAGTTTATTTGATATTTCATATTTAGCAATTGTTATTGGGCTGGGAGTACGTCTTTTATTAGAAAAAAATAAAAATGCTAAGTTATTTGGTATTATGGCAATATTATTAGGATTTGGAGATGCCTTTCATTTAATCCCAAGAGTTATTTCCCATTTGAGTCCATTAGGTTTTGAAGGATATAGTCTAGCTCTTTCATGGGGACAATTTATAACAAGTATTACAATGACTATATTTTATCTAATATATTATCACTATTATCGTATTCAAAGTGGTGATACAGATAAAAAAAATATGATTATAGTATATGCATTAGCAATAATTCGTATTATTTTAGTGTTACTTCCTCAAAATAATTGGGGAGAAGCAGAAGGCAACTATCTGTTTGGAATTTATAGGAACATACCTTTTGCCATAATGGGAATATTCTTAATCTATCTGTCGTATAAAGAAAGAAATAAAGCTGGATTAAAAAATATGTGGCTTTATATATTATTAAGCTTCTTATTTTATGCACCAGTAGTGCTTTGGAGTCAAAAATATCCAGTAGTTGGAGCATTGATGATGCCAAAAACTGTAGCATACTTGATGGTAGTTGTTACAGGTTATAAATTCTTTATAGATAGATTTACTAGAATAAATATTTTAGGTATTTCTTTTATTAATTTAATTATGGGATTAATAGGAGGAGTATTTTATAGGGAATTTACTAAATTCTATGATTTTACCGGAGTAACTCATTTATCAAAGGTTCATGTTCACAGTTTAGCTTTAGGATTTATATTGCTATTAGCTATATATCTATTAGTTGAAAAGTTAAGTGAAAGAGAAATATTTACAATAAAAAAACCTCTTTATATATTCCAATCAGGATTTGT
>CAYSPO010000018.1:21206-26525 GCA_964432945.1 uncultured Peptoniphilaceae bacterium | reverse complement strand
AAGACTTCAAGGTACCTATTTGAGTTCTTTCTTCATCTACAATTCTCTTCATAGTTGTAATTGTAACTAGCATAGCAACAAGATAGAAAAAGGCAGGGAAGGTATAAGATAAGGAATCCATTTTCTCGCTATTTGTCCAATAATTTTCCACAGCAAAGTTTTTATAAATAGGTTGTACTTCATAGCTAGGAGGAGATAGTTTGAAAATTCCATCTTTGGCTTTCTTTATATCATTTTTTCCACTAAAAATCTGTTCATTGGCATCTTCAGCTTCACTTTCATAACTTTCATTTGCTTTTAGAAGTTCCGTTTGGGAATCAATTAATTGCTTATAAGAATTTTTTAATTTTTCCTCACCACTAGCTTTTGCATCTCTTAATTTTTTTTGTCCAGCTTCATATTCTTTAAGTCCAGCTTCATAGCTAGCTTTTCCAGAATTAACTTGACTTAAAGCCTCTTGTAACTGAGCTTCTCCACTTGCTTTTTCATTATTTAAAGATTCTTCAGCTACTATTATTTCATTAAGAGCATTATTATATTCACTTTCATTTCTATCTATTTCAACTTTAGCTACTTGGAGCTTTTGATTTTCAGTTTCATATCTAGCCTCTAATTCATTTACTGAAGATTTATAAAGCTCAACCCCAGCCTTATACTCTAATTCTTTTGCTTCTAACTCTGATTTTTTTAGAGCTAATTCTGCTCTTATTTTCTCGATTTCTGAATCATCAGGATATGAGCTAGAAGATTGACTTGAATCTAAGTCATCTACAAACTCTCCAGAAAAAGATTCATTTTCTCCAGGTTCGGTTGGTTCAGGCTCAGGCTCAGGTTCAGGTTTTATCATTTCATTAAATTCATCTAAGGCTTTTTGATAGTCAGACCAGCCAGCATCTAAACTAGCTCTTGTTTGATTTAATTTAACTTTAGTATTATCTAATTCTGCTCTAGGTCCTTCAAAGCTAGCTTCAAGTTGATTAAGGGCTCTTTTATAATTAGCCTTCGCTTCATCTAGTTTTACCTTAGACTCAACCAGCTTAACCTTTCCTGAATCAATCTTTTTTTGTCCTTGGCTAATTTCTGAATCAAATTTATTTTTAGCATCATCATATTCAGCTTGCCCTTTATCTAGATTTTTTTTGGCTTCATCTAACTCTAGCTTAACTTGATAAAGTTCATTTTCTCCTTTTGAAATCTCCTCCTCAAGCCTAGCCTTACCTTCATCATATTCCTTAAAACCATCTTTAAGTTTTTTTTCACCATCTTTAATTTCTTTTTCAGCCTCGGATAAATTTTTCTCTGCACTTTCTATTTCTTTTTCTGCATCGGCTATTTCATTATTTGCATCTTTTTTTATCTCTTCAAGCCTATCTTCAGGCCTAAATTTCATTGATGCATCGATTTCGTTCTTTTTAGAATTAACAAAATTTTTATATTCTTTGATAGAAGAAAAATCATCTTTATCTAGGAAAAGATAGGCAAGAGAATAATTCTCTAATTTAAAGTTATCGTTAGTTATAACACCAAAGCCATCAATAGATGTTTTTCCAATAAGACTAGTCCCTCTTATATCATCAAAAAGATATTCAGATGAATTAATAAAGCCTGTGACTATATAAGTATTATTTTTTAAAGATTTATTTAAACTATCAGAAGTTAAAGATGTAAACTCTATCTCATCTCCTAGTTTATATCTTCCTTCAGCATATACTCTATCTAAAGCTATCTCGTTATCCTCATCTGGAAGTCTACCTTCAATAATAGTATAGTTAGGCTTCTTTTCAAGAGCATGGAGTCTGAGTAAGTCATTATCATTTTTAACATCAAGGAAATACGAAAAAATTAATTCATTCTTATCTTTTTTTGACTCAATCAAGGCTTGATCTTCATAGTCTAATCCAAAAGTTGAAGTAATAATCAAATCAGGAGCATTCATTTCTTCAAGTCTAGCTCTCATAGTATCTCTCATCGATTGACCAGTATGACCTAGCCCAACAATAATCAAAGCACCTAGCCCAACCATAGCGAGAATAGAAAGCAACTTAGTTATTGAATTTTTGAATCCACGCAATATATCCTTTAAGTATGTTTGTATTTTCATAGCTACCACTCAATTAAGTCTATCGATATAGGATTAGGGTTTACTGTTATTTCTTTTACTTTAGCATCAGATATTTCAATCACCTTATCAGCTATTGGCTTAATGGCAGCGTTATGGGTGATTATAATAATAGTTGTATTGGTTTTTTTAGAAGTTTCTTGTAAAAGTTTTAAAACTTCTTTACCAGTTGCATAGTCAAGAGCTCCAGTTGGCTCATCACAAAGAAGTAACTTTGGATTTTTAACTAATGCTCTAGCAATAGCAACCCTTTGCTGTTCTCCACCAGATAATTGGGAAGGAAAATTGTTTGCCCTATCTTCTAGTCCAACTTGCCTAATAACATCTTTGGGATTTAGAGGGTGAGCTGAGATTTCTGAAGCCATTTCAACATTCTCTAAGGCAGTTAAATTAGGAATTAGGTTATAAAACTGAAAAACAAAGCCGACATCATTTCTTCTATAAGTAGTTAATTCTATATCTGTTAACTTCGCTATATCAACTCCATCAACAATAACTTGTCCTTCATCGTTTTTATCCATACCACC
This sequence comes from uncultured Peptoniphilaceae bacterium, assembly GCA_964432945.1. Taxonomy (GTDB): domain Bacteria; phylum Bacillota; class Clostridia; order Tissierellales; family Peptoniphilaceae; genus CAYSPO01. The sequence goes on along the minus strand of CAYSPO010000018.1, from coordinate 23,879 downwards.
AAGTATATTAAGAACAGTGGATTTACCTGCCCCCGACGGGCCAACAATAACAACTAGTTCTCCTTCTTCTATGTCAAAATTAATTTTATCATTAGCAATAATCCTACTACCACCTAAGTCATAGTATTTTGAAGAATCAATCATTTGTATATACATTTTCTTCACATCCAATCTATTAATATAATACCATAAAAGTAAGTTTTCTATTCAAAGAAAGCTAGAAAATAGACTTTTTCAATAAAAAAAGCCCTTTAGGAAAAAAGGGCTTTTAGAAAAAATCTATAAATATATATCTTGTAGTTTTTTCAAATTATTCAACTGAATTTCAACAGAATTAGATTTTTTCTTTTCATATAAGTTAAACTCATTGTCTGTATCTCTTTTTTTATCTTTATCTAAACTTCTTTCAGCAAAGGTAAATACAGTAGAATTCTCTTTTTCTATATGTCTTGTTAAAAGGTCTCTATAAGAAAGAGAAAATGTTAAAATATCTACTAAATTTTCTTTGCTTGGCTCTTTATCATAATTGTCTAAAGAAGTTTTAAGAGACCTATTATAATATCTTGCTAAGTCATGTTCAACTAACATACCGTTCTCTATAAGAGGCTTAGCAACACTCCCTGAATATGCAAGCATATTTTGAAATAATATTTTTTCTTCTTTATCATGATGGTAACCATCAGCATATTCACTTATAAAAGATGAAACTAATCTAAAATGATCAGTTTTAATATTGTTTCCAGTTAATATTTCCATAGTCATATATTTAATTATATCAAGCATAGACGAGATATTATCATGTTCAGCTTCTAATATTTTTATTGACTCCATAAATAACTCCCTTATATTAATTTTTATTTAAGCTTGTGTTGGAAAGAATTTTTCTATATCATCTTCAACATTAGAAATAGGAGAAATTCCAAAGTTTTCAACAAGAACATCAGTTACAGCTGGAGATAAAAAGGCTGGTAGGCTTGGACCTAGATGAATATTCTTTATTCCTAAGGATAATAAAGCAAGCAATACAATTACTGCTTTTTGTTCATACCAAGCTATATTATAAATTATAGGAAGATCATTCACATCATCAAGATTAAAGATTTCAGCAAGTTTTATAGCAATTTGAACAAGAGAATAAGAGTCGTTGCATTGTCCAGCATCTAACACTCTAGGTATTCCATTAATATCTCCAAGATTTAATTTATTATACCTGTACTTAGCACAGCCAGCAGTTAGAATAACTGCAGATTTTGGGAGTTCTTTAGCAAAATCACTATAATAATTTCTTGACTTTTGTCTTCCATCACAACCAGCCATAACAACAAATTTTGTTATATCACCGCTATTAACAGCTTTAACAATTTCATCTGCTAATTCAACAACTTGATTATGAGCAAAACCACCCACAATAGTTCCACTTTCTATTTCTTTCGGTGCCTTACATCTTTTTGCATGTTCTATGATTTCTGAGAAATCTTTCCACTCTCCAATCTCTCCCTCGATGTGCTTAGCATTGGGATACCCGGCAGCTCCAGTAGTATAAATTCTGTCAGCGTATTCATCTCTTACAGGAACAATACAGTTAGTTGTCATTAAAATAGGTCCATTAAATGAACTAAATTCTTCTCCTTGCTTCCACCAAGCATTTCCATAGTTACCTATAAAATTATCGTACTTCTTAAAAGCAGGGTAGTAGTGAGCAGGAAGCATTTCAGAATGTGTATAAACATCTACTCCACTATTTTGACTTTGTTCTAAAAGCATTTCCATATCTCTAAGGTCATGTCCCGAAATTAATATTCCTGGATTTAATCCAACCCCGATATTAACCTTTGTAATTTCTGGATTTCCATATTTACTAGTATTTGCTTCATCTAATAAAGCCATACCTTGAACACCAAAAGATCCAGTTTCTAATGTTAAATTTACAAGTTCATCTATACTCAAATTATCATTATCTAGTTTAACTAGGGTTTCTTGAATAAAAATATCTATTTCATTATTTTCTTTAGATAATACATTTGCATGTTTTACATAAGCAGCTAAGCCTTTCAAGCCATATAAAATAAGTTCTCTTAAAGATCTTATATTTTCATCTTTTGTCCTTAAGACACCAATAGTTTTTGACTTTTCTAAAAGCTTAATATCATCATTTTCATAGTATTTACCTATATCAGTTAAAACACTATCATCAGCTAATGATTTTCTTTCTTTCTCTTTTATTTCAAGAGTTTCTTTTATCTGATTTAATATAACTTTATCGTCAAAATTTGCATTAGTTATTGTAGTAAATAAGTTATTTGTAACTATATGATTAAGTTCTTTTGAAACCTCTTTTCCTTCATTTCTTAGTGCAACCAATACATCAGATAAAGATTTGCTAGCAAAGACTAACAAATCTTGGATATTAGATAAGTATGCAGATTTACCACAAACCCCTTTTATTGTACATCCTTCATTTTTTACAGTTTCTTGGCATTGAAAACAAAACATTGACATAAAATTCCTCGCTTTCGTTTCTTCTAAAATTTAATTATTCTATAAAAATTATATCCAATAGAAAAGTTAAATTCTGTAACATAAGTTACGAAAGATAAGTAATACATTGCGAATTGTTAATATTTGACTTTATTAAAAAATTAATAAAACAATAAAAATAAATTAATTTAATAA
>CAYSPO010000018.1:0-21106 GCA_964432945.1 uncultured Peptoniphilaceae bacterium | reverse complement strand
ATATTTGACTTTATTAAAAAATTAATAAAACAATAAAAATAAATTAATTTAATAAATAAAAATGCTATGTTTTTTAGTGGGTATATTAGTGTATATAAATATATAATGATTGAAGGTGATAATATATATATCTAATGATTAAATTTATAAAATATTAAATAACTAGAAAACTAACAATTAGTATAAAGAAAACTAGGAGGATTTATGAATAAAAAACAATCAGTATCATTTTTATTATTATTTTGTATTTTATTTTCAAGTATAATACCTATATTTGGAATAGAAGCTAAGGCAGCCGAGAATAATTATGTAATTAATTTAGTTGATCAAGATGGAAAAGCCATTGAAGATGAAATAATAATTAAGTGTAAAGAAGAAGGATTTTATAAAGATAGTATAAGTGAAGAGATTTTACTTAAGTCAAAAGATGGTAAACTTGACTTGAGTGAACTTTATGAAACAGACTCTGGTTCATTTTGGAGATTAAGTGTAGATAATCCAAAAGGATGCGAAATTGAAAATATAAGTGATAATTTAGACCAAAAAAATGTAGTAGTTTTAAAAGAAAATTCTGTAAGAAAGTTCTTAAGTGATAATTCTTCCCAGGCAATAGATTCTTTGGTATTATCTGAAGCTCAATCAGATGACTTAGGAAAATCTAAGTATACATATGGGGATACAGTAACCCTTGATGATATAGAAGTAGTCTACTCTAATGGTGAAAAAGCCGAAGAAGGACTAAAATTCCATACATTTAATAAAGAAAATAAAAGTATGGAAAACTATTCTGTCAAAGATGGTAAGCTATCAGGAGTTAAAGCTACTGTTGGTCATAGAATGAAACTAGGCGTTGTTACACCAGGGAATGATCATACTTTAATTCACGGAGAAGAAAGACCAGAATACTTTAATTATTACTGGTTTACTGTGTCAAATGAAGGTATTGTAAAAGCATATGATGAATTAAGTAATGAAGATTTAGGTGATTTAAGTAAAATCACTGTTATTAAAAAAGCAGATTTAGTAGGGGAACATTCTGATGGAGAAAAGGTAGAATTAAAGCTTCCATTATGGGATTTAACAGCTAAATCAAATATAACTCAAGATAAAGTAACATTTTCAGTAACTGGAGATGGACAAACAAGAGAATTTACTAGCGATGAAGATGGATATTTAAACCTAGATTTAATAAAGGGTGTAAAATACACTATAAATATAGTCAGAAAAATGGATTATACTTATAAAATGAATGGTTATTCATTTACAGTAGATGATTCAGGATTAGCTATAAGAGAAGGTTTTTCTGATCCTATTTCTAGAGTAGAAGTTTACCAAGGAACATATATGGTAAGAATATATGTATTTAATAAAGGTGCTTCTGCTGAAGCTGGTATAGAATTCGAAATAAAAGAAGATGAAACAGGAAACGTACAAACTAAAGCCTTTGATGGAGAATTTTTAACTTTTGATACAAGTATTTTAAAAGGTTATACCATTAGCTTAAAGGATAATGATAAATATGAAATGGAACCTGTTCATGTAACTATGAAAACTCATCCAGATGATGGCTTATACTGGCCAATATTTGATGAAGATAAAATAAAAGAAAATGACGATGGAAAACTAAAGGCTTTATTTATCAATAAGATTGGTGAAGAACCTTCTCAAGAAATTCCAGATAACCCAGATGGTGGCTGTGGTGATGAATTATGTACTTTCTATGATGAAAAAGTTACTACAATAAGCATTCCTTTATTTGAACAAGTAGATGACGAAAATAAAGAAGAAATAAAAGTAGAAAAAGAAATTAATTTCCAACTTTTTGATAGTACAAACCAAGAAATTGTTAAAGAATTTAAGTCTATAAAAGATGAAAACGGCACTCATTTCTTACCAGAGTTAGAGCTTATTAAAGGAAATAAGTACATTATCTCTGCCAAAGATGAAGTTTTCCATATGGATAATATGTATATAAGACAGATGAATACAGAAACAAAGCCATATAACTTTAAAGATGAAAAAGAATTTGAAGATCTAACTCTTTATAAGAAAACAGATTCTTTTAAAGGATATAGATGTCCAGTTGAAAAAAATGCTATATTTAATGGCAAGGCTATTCCAGGTGTTAAATTTAAATTTATAAGTGAAATTGAAACTTTAGAAGCAACAAGCAATGAAAATGGAAAAGTTTCAGTAGATTTAATAGAAGATGTAACTTATATGGTGGTAGTTGAAGATGATAAATATTCAATTGAATCATATCCTATCGTAATAAAAGATAAGCAAAAGGGAGATGGATGGACAACTTTTGGTAAATTCCCATTCGATCATTCTAGCTGTAACTATATCAATGCTTTTACTTTAATTGAAAAAGCAAATGAACATAAAAATGATACTATAATTACTTGTCCTTCTGGTAAAACAAAAGTAACAGGTCTTAAGTTCAATAATTTAGAGCTTTTAGGTAAAGAATTAGAAGCTGAAAGTATAGAAAATCTTAAAGGACTTGATGCTCAACTATTAGAATTCAGAGTTATTAATCCATTTAGATGCGAAACATCTAAACTAGCATCAGGCGAGTTTAAATTTACTAGAGAACTTGGAAATGAAAAAACAGTTTCAAAGTTATATAGAGTAAATAATAATGGAGAACTTAGAGAAATTGAATTTACACAAGAAGGAAGTCAAATTAAATTTACTTTAGACTCACTAATGATTGAAAAAATTGCTATAGTGTATGGTTCTGAAAATATGCCAATAGTCAAAGTTGAAAGAACAGCTGGAGATAATAGATACCTAACAGCTATAGAAGTAAGTAAAAAACAATTTGATAAAGCTGATACAGTAATTCTAGCTAATGGAGAAGATTTCCCAGACTCTCTAGCAGCATCACCTCTTACAAGCATTAAAAATGCTCCACTTCTATTAACAAGTGAAGGTAAAAACCAAGATTTAGTTAAAAAAGAAATCGAAAGACTAGGAGCTAAAAATATAATTATAGTAGGTGGAGAAAATTCAGTATCTAAAACTCAAGAAGAATTCTACTCTAAATTAGGAAAGGTAGAAAGAATAAAAGGGGAAAATAGATATCAAACAGCTCTAGAAATAGCTAAAGTTGTCCTAGAAGCTAACTCAGGACAAGATAGGGTAATAGTAGCCCTAGGAGAAAGACACGAAGACGCTCTATCAATAGGAGCTTATGCAGCAAAAGAAAAGATGGCTATAATCCTAACTAACGGAACAGACCTTTCATATGCTAAAGATTATCTAAATGAAAAATCAATTAAAGAAGCTTTAGTAATAGGAGGAGAAAATTCAGTAAGTAAAAAAGTAGAAGAAAACTTTGAAAAAGCTCATAGAATAGCCGGAGAAAATAAATACGAAACAGCAACAAAAGTAGCTGAAGAATTATTCCCAGAGACAGAAAAAATAGCCTTAGTAAATGGAAATCAGTTCTCAGATGCTTTAGTAATAAGCTCGTTAGCAGGAAAGAATTCAATGCCAATTATATTAACAGAACAAGATAAGTTAAATGAGAAAGCAGGAAAATACATCAAAGCAAATAATATAAAAGAAGTAGAAATTTTTGGTGGAATTAATTCTGTTTCTGATAAGCTATTTAAGTAATATTAGAAAATAAAACAATAAAAAACTCCCTAAATATAGGGGGTTTTTTATTATGATTAAATAAAGACTTAATATATAATAACTATTTTACTAAATTAGATCTCTTATTTTATCTAAAGCTAAAAGTTCAACAATATTGCCATCTACTTTAATAAGCCCATCATTTTCCATATTAATTAATTCTCGTGATAAAGATGGCCTTGTTGTTCCAATATAATCGGCTAAAGACTCTCTGTTGAAGCCTAAGTTTACTTTATTATTTGTTATTTCTAATTGAAGTAGATAATTAGAAATCTTTTGCCTTAAGCTAAAAGAAGAGTGAATTTCAATCTTTTGATTTAAGTGAAAGGCTTTTTTAGCTAAAATTTCCATGAGATTTTGAGTTAGAATATTATAATAAATATGGTAATCTTCTAAAGAGTTAAAGAAGTTTCTTGGAATTTTTATAACTTTACTATCTTTATTAGCTCTGCAGCTATATGGAAGGTTTTCATCTTTAAGAATAACAAAAACTTCACCAAATACAGTGCCTTGTTTCTCAAAGGTATTCATAATTAATTTTTTTCCATCAATATTTGTTTTCTCTAGAATAACTTGTCCATCTAAAAGCATATAAAGATAATTAGGATAATCTCCAGAGTTAAATATATAGCTGTTCTTTTCATAATTTGCGGTTTTTGATTTTGTAATCTTTAATATATTATCAATATCATTACAAGATAAGTTTTTGAATAAGATACAGTTTTCTTTAATGAGTTTCATTGTTATTCCTTTCAAAACAAGTATTTTTCTTAGTATACCATTCTTTTTTTCAAAAAGTTATTCTTTGTTTTATTTACATTTTTCATAATTAGAAATTTTAATAATATAACAGAATTATTTTTTATTTTTATATATAGTAAAAATGACCTATATATAGGTCGATATTTTCAAAAATCAATGAACTTTTTTTAGATATCTTTAACTAAATTGAAGACAATTTTTAGTTTATCCCAGTAGCATGGGATTATCAATTAAATACATGGTTATACTATATGTTGTGCTTGGCTTTGATATATGCTACAATTTGTAGTATAAAATATGGAAAAGAGCAAATGTCTAAAGATACCTATGTATCTTTATTCTTATGATTGGACATAAAAAGAAGTATATGGATTAGGGGTAAGGAGCATAAAATGAAAGTAATTAAAAGAGATGGAACGGTTGTTGATTTTGATAAAAGTAAAATTGTTATTGCCATAGAAAAGGCAATGAATTCTAGTTCAGGTATTTATGTAGAAGGTTTGGCAGAAAAAATAGCTGATGAAATTGAAGATTATGGAATGGTTACAAAAAAAGACCTTACCATATATCAAATCGAGGATCATGTTTATTACAATTTACTTAAATATAATAACCCAGCAACAGCTAGGGCTTATGAAAACTATAAAGCTGTTCAAGCTTTTAAAAGAAAAGAAAATACAACAGATGATGAGATATTTGGACTTCTAGATAAAACCAATAAAAATGTTATGGAAGAAAATTCCAATAAAGATGCAAATATTGTATCTACTCAAAGAGACCTTATCGCTGGAGAGGTTTCTAAAGATATAGCTAGAAGAAAAATAATTCCAACTGATATAGTGCAAGCCCATGATTCTGGAGCTATTCATTTTCATGATATGGACTACATAATCCAGCCTATGTTTAACTGCTGTCTAGTTAATATGGAAGATATGCTAGATAATGGAACAGTTATAAATGGTAAGAAAATTGACACTCCTAAATCTTTCCAAGTTGCATGTACAGTTATGACTCAGATAATTGCCCAAATAGCTTCTGGTCAATATGGTGGACAAAGTATTAATGGAGTAGATAGGATATTAGCCCCTTATGCAAGAAAATCTTACGAAAAATATCTTGAAGCTATTGTTGAGGAGCAAAAAGAAGTTTACGGAATAGAGCCAGATATTGAAAAAGCTAAGCAAGTAGCTGAAAAAAGAACGAAAAAAGAAATTAAAGACGGTATTCAAACTGTTCAATATCAAATAAATACTCTTATGACCACTAATGGACAAGCACCTTTTGTAACTTTATTCATGCATTTTGAGCTAGGCTATGAATATGAAAAAGAAGCAGCTATGATTCAAGAAGAAATCTTAAGGCAAAGAATTCAAGGAATAAAAAATGAAGCTAATGTATATGTAACGCCAGCTTTTCCAAAGTTAATATATGTTTTAGATGAACATAATACACATAAGGGAAGCAAGTATTATTATTTAACTGAACTTGCAGCAGAATGTACTGCAAAAAGAATGTATCCAGATTATATATCTGCTAAAAAGATGAGAGAAGTTTATGAAGGAAATGTATTCGCTCCTATGGGTTGTAGGTCATTTTTAGCTCCATGGAAAAATGAAGATGGAGAATATATATTTGACGGTAGATTTAACATGGGTGTTGTTTCTTTAAACCTTCCTCAAATCGGAATTCTTTCACAAGGAGATGAAGAAGCTTTCTTTAGACTACTTGATAAAAGATTAGATCTTTGTAAAAAAGCTCTTCTTTTAAGATATGATTTATTAAAAGACCAGCTTTCAGATGTTTCCCCAATCCACTGGCAACATGGTGGGATTGCAAGACTAGGAAAATCTGAACCAATCAGGAAATACTTAGAAGATGGTTTTGCAACAATTTCTCTAGGATATATTGGTGTGTACGAAGCATCTCTCCTTGTAACTGGACAAAGTCATACAAGTAAAGAAGGAGAAGAATTTGCAGTTAAACTTATGAATAGAATGAAAGAGGCAGTTGGAGAGTGGAAAGAAGAAACTGGACTTGGTTTTGCTCTTTACGGAACTCCTGCAGAAAGTTTAACTCATAGATTTGCTTCAATCGACAAGGCTAAGTTTGGCGATATTGAAGGAGTAACTGACAAAGGCTTCTATACAAATTCTTACCATGTTTATGTTGGTGAAGATATAGATGTATTCTCAAAGTTTAGCTTTGAAAGCCAGTTCCAAGATATTTCTACTGGTGGAGCAATTTCCTATGCAGAAATTCCAAATATGTCTAACAATATTGAAGCTATGCTTACAATGATTGAATATATTTACGACAATATAAACTATGCTGAGTTTAATACTAAGTTAGATTATTGTCATGAGTGTGGATATGACGGAGAAATCATCATTAATAACGATGGTGAATGGGAATGTCCACAATGTAAAAATTCAAATAGAAACAAACTTACAGTAATTAGGAGGACCTGCGGATACTTAGGAGAAAACTTCTGGAATGAAGGAAGAACTAAGGAAATAAACGCAAGGGTAATGCATATATAATGAGATTTGCACAAATTAGAAAATTTGATGTAGCCAATGGACCAGGTATAAGATCAACTATCTTTGTTACTGGCTGTACTCATAATTGCCCCGGCTGCTTCAATAAAGAATATCAAAACTTTAAGTATGGAGATATTTGGACTGAAAACGAAACTAAAAAAGTAATCTCTTATTTGAAAGATAAAAGCGTGAGTGGACTTAGTTTACTTGGCGGAGAGCCTTTTCAAAATTCAAAAGACTTAGCTGGTGTAGTAAGAGAAATAAAAAAAGAAGTAAAAAAGAATATCTGGGTTTATTCTGGATACACTTTTGAAGAAATTATACAAGATTTGGATAAAATTGAGTTACTAAAGGAATGCGATGTTTTAGTAGATGGTTTATTTGTAGAAGAATTAAAGGATTTAACTTTGAAGTTTAGAGGATCGAGCAATCAAAGAATTCTTGATATAAAGAAAAGTCTTGAGAATAAAACTCCTATAGTTTACGATATATAAATATTTATGAAAATAGAGAAATAAAAAAAGCAACCTTGATAGGTTGCTTTTTATTTGTTTTATATAGATAATTTATACAGCTTTTTCTTCAACACCAGCTATCATATAGGCCAGTAGGTGAGGATTTCCGCACCCTGTTGTAATAACTGTATCATTTTCTTCAAGTATGCTTTGAATATAAGCACAAGTTTCAGGGAAATCTTTAATATATTTAGCATTTACACCATTTGCCACAAGTTTCTCCACTAAGTCTTCAGATTTTATAGTCGGATCAAAGTTTTCTCTTGCTGCGTAAATTTCTGTAACAACAACCTCATCTGCTGAGTAAAAGGCATGAGAGAATTCTTCTAATAAAGATTTAGTTCTTGAATATGTGTGAGGTTGGAATACACATACTAATCTACCTTTTTTATGGGCAGCTATAGCATCAAGTGTATTTTTTATTTCAATTGGATGGTGACCATAATCAGTTAAAACATTGGCATTATTATATGTGCCTACAAGCTCCATTCTTCTATGAAGAGGTTTATAGCTTTTCAACCTTGAGATAATTAATTCTGGGCTTACTCCAGTTTCCAACAAAGCAATAGCAGTTGCTGTTGCATTATAAATATTGAAATCTCCAACCACATTTAATGATAGATTTAACACAGAGCCATCTGGGCATAAAACATCAAAATTTGGTCTACCAATTTCATCATGAACTATATTCTTTATATTATAATCTGCCTCTTCGTTATCCATTCCAAAGGTGTATACATTACCTTTTATATGTTCGATTAAATTTATGCAGTTTTCATCATCTATATTTATAATTGCGTTATCATTTTCATCTAAGTTTTTCATATATCCGATAAATGTATCAATTATATGATCAAGATCCTTAAAATAATCAAGATGATCTGGGCTTATATTCAATACAATAGCTGTTGTAGGGAAGAAGTTTAGTATATTCCCCTTATATTCGCAAGCTTCTGTAATTAAGTAATCTCTTTCTCCTACTAGAGTATTTCCTGAAATCTCATCAAGGTCTCCTCCAAGAAGTATTGTAGGATTATGTTCAGTGTTGACCATAACTGTAGAAATCATACTAGTAACTGTACTTTTTCCATGGCTACCAGATATGGCAATTGCATGTTTATAGTTTCTCATTAATGCTCCAAGGAAAACTCCTCTTGTTACAACAGGAATATTTAAATTTTTAGCTGCTATTAATTCCGGATTTTCTGGAAGTATTGCATCTGTATAAATTACAAGATCTGGATTTTCTATATTTTCTGCTTTTTGTTCGTAAGTAATTTTTATACCTTTGTTCTCTAAAATTATTGTATGTGGGTTTGCTTGTCTATCTGAGCCACTAATTGTAAAGCCTGATTCATGGAGTAAAAGGGCAATACCAGACATACTGATACCACCAATACCGATGAAATGTATATTTTTATATTGGTCTTTATTATCTATATTAAAAGTAAACATAATTCCCCCTATTAAATTCTTCTTTCATTATATTAAGTATTCTCAAATTTTACAACTTATCTTAGGTTTTTTCTTATAAATACTTTAAAAAAATTTTCTAACTACTAAAAATTTGATGAAAATACAAATAAATCTTAAAGATTTATGGGAAATCCTTGTATTATTTTTGTATGAACTATTTTTAATGGTATAATAGATGAGGAAATTAAAGAAGGTGGGTGTTAGTTTGTTCGTTTCTATAATTCTAGCCGCAGGTGAAGGCACAAGAATGAAATCTAAATATTCGAAAGTTGGCCAAAAAATATTAAATAAACCAATGATAGAATACATACTAAAGGCCAGTGAAGATGCTGGTGTAGAAAAAAATATAATTATTGTAGGTACTAACAAGGATTATATTGAAAATTTATTTGATGATAGGGCAATATATAGAGAGCAAAAAATCGGTGAAGAATATCCTTATGGAACAGGTTATGCAGTGGGATTAGCAACTGATGAGATTAAGGACGATGATGAGGTTCTTATTTTAACAGGAGATAGTCCACTTCTTAGAGGAGAGACTTTAAAAGATTTTATAGACTTTCATAAAAATCATAATAATGACGGTTCCCTCTTATCAGCAATGATAGACAATCCTTTTGGTTATGGAAGAATAATTAGAGATGATAAAGGCTTCCTTGAGGCGATAGTTGAAGAAAAAGATACAAATGAAGAACAAAAAAAGATAAAAGAATGTAATTCAGGAATTTTTATCTTTAATGGTGGTCTTTTAAAAGAATCACTTAAAACCTTAGACATGAATAATGCTCAAGGTGAAATATATGTAACAGATGTTATTAAAAAGTTATCAGATCAGAATAAAAGACTTGGAGTCTTTAAACTTGAAGATGTAACTGAAGCTTACGGAATAAATACAAAAAAACAATTAGCTGAAGCTCAAGAAATTATGAGAGCAAGAGTAAATGATGAATTTATGCTCAATGGAGTTGTTATGGAAAACCCATCAAATATTTTTATTGAGCCTGGTGTTGAAATAGGTAGAGATACTTATATTTATTCTGGAAGCAAAATAACTGGTAATACAGTTATTGGAGAAGACTGTATAATAGAAAATTCTAGTATTAGTAATTCATTAATTGGAGATAATGTTCATATAAAAACTTCTGATATCGAAGATTCAAAGATTGAATCAAATGTAAAAATAGGACCTTTTGCCCACCTAAGACCAAGGTCTGATATAAAAGATGGAGTAAAGATAGGTAACTTTGTCGAGATTAAAAATTCTACTATGGAAGAAGGATCAAAAGCAGGCCATCATGCCTATGTTGGCGATGGAGAAATTGGCAAAAATGTTAATATTGGTTGTGGGGTAATATTTGCCAATTATGATGGGAAAAATAAACACAAAACAAAAATAGGAGATAATTCTTTTATAGGTTCAAATTCAACTTTAATTGCACCGGTAGAAATAGAAGAAGATGGTTTTGTGGGAGCAGATTCAACTGTAACAGAAGATGTAAAAAAAGGTGCTCTATATATTACTAGGGCAAAGGCACGTCAAATTGAGAATTGGGTTTATAAAAAAAGAGGGGATGACAATGAATAATTATCAATTAAAAGTTTTTTCAGGAAACGCTAACGAAAAATTTGCAAAAGTAATTTGTGACAATTTAGGAATAGACTTAGGTAAAATTGTCCTTGAAAAATTCAGCGATGGAGAAGTAAACACTGTACTTAATGAAACAGTAAGAGGCTGTGATGTATTTATTGTTCAGCCAACTTGTAAGCCAGTTAATGATCATTTAATGGAATTATTAATAATGATAGATGCTGCTAAAAGAGCATCAGCTAAATCAATTAATGCAGTGGTTCCTTATTATGGATATGCTAGACAAGATAGAAAAACAAAGGGTAGAGAGCCTATTAGTGCTAAATTAGTAGCCAATCTTATGACTACTGCTGGAGCAGATAGGGTTATTTCTATGGATCTTCATGCAGGACAAATTCAAGGATATTTTGATATTCCAGTAGACCATTTAACAGCCGCTCAAACTATTGCAGCAGCTTTCAAAGAAACAGTTGAAAGAGAAAAAGACTTCGTTGTTGTATCTCCTGACCTTGGCGGGGTTACTAGAGCTAGAAATTTCTCTAACTACTTAAATCTTCCTATCGCAATTATTGAAAAAAGAAGACCAAAAGATAATGTTTCTGAAGTAATGAATATAATTGGAGATATTGAAGGCAAAAATTGTATTATCATTGATGATATTATTGACACAGCTGGAACTATCACAAACGCAGCAGAGGCTCTTATTGAAAAAGGAGCAAAAGATGTTTATATAACTGCAACTCACGGAGTGCTTTCAGGTCCTGCTATTGATAGAATAGAGCATTCAGCTGTTAAAAAATGCGTTATTACAGATACAATACCACTTCCAGAAGGAGCAAAAACAGATAAATTTGCAGTTGTTTCTGTAGCTGATATATTCGCAAAAGCAATTAAAAATATTCATAACAACGAATCAGTAAGCTCATTATTTGACGGTATAATTTAATGAAATTAATTGTAGGTTTGGGGAATCCTGGATCTAAATATGAAAATACTCGCCACAATGTAGGGTTTTTAGCTATTGATGAGATAGCTAAAAAATACCAGATCCAAGTAAATAAACTTAAATGCAAGGCTCAAACAGGAGAATTGCGATTATCTGACAAAGTAATTTTAGCTAAACCGCAGACCTTTATGAATAATTCTGGTGAATCAGTAAGGGAATTGGTTGACTACTATAATATTGATTTAAAAGATTTAATTATAATCTATGATGATATAGATATTCCTTTTTCAACTATAAGGGTTAAAGGCAAAGGAAGCTCAGGCTCTCATAATGGAATGAGATCGATAGTGAAGTACCTTGGAGATGATAAATTTCCAAGAGTAAGAATAAGCATAAGTCAAAAGCCTGATTATATGGATTTAGCAGACTTTGTTTTAAGTAAATTTACTAGTAAGGAAGTCCCGGTAGTTAAAAAAGAAATACAAGCAGCAGCAGAAGCCTCTCTTGAAATAGTTGAAAAGGGAGTGGACTCTGCTATGAATATATATAATGGGATGACTTTTGATGACTAACTTTTTGATAGACCATTTAAAGAAAGATAAAACTTACAATAATATATTAAATAATTTGGAAGGCTCTCAATACATCTATGGGATGAGTGAGGAAAGCCTTCCTCATTTTGTTTATTCTATTTGGGAACATTCATCTAAACCTGTACTTTTTATAGTTGAAGATGAATTAAAAGCCAGAAAATATTATGAATCAGCTCTTGGCTTATCAGGAATAGACATTATGCACTTTCCAAGAACTAATATAAATTTTCATGACATAAAGCCTGTGGAATTTGACGGAGATATAGAAAGAATACGAGTTATTAATAAGCTTTCTAAAGGAGAGAATTTTATTCTTGTTGCTTCAGCTGAATCTTTGATAAAAAAGATTTCAACTCCTAAATACTTTAGAGATTTAAGTATTAAGATTTCCATAGACGATGAGATAGATTTAGATAAACTCGAAAAAAATTTAATAGACCTAGAGTACCAAAGAGTAGAAAGAGTTGAAGGAAAAGGAGAATTTGCAATTCGCGGTGGCATTGTAGATATATATCCTTTAGATTATCAAAATCCCGTTAGAATAGAACTATTTGATGTGGAAATTGATTCGATGAGGACTTTTGAGGTAGATAGCCAAAGGTCTGTTGATGAAATGGAAGTTGTGAGAATAGCTCCTGCTAGGGAATTTCTTTCGACAAAAGAAGACAAAGAACTAATCCTTAAAGGGTTAAAAAAAGATTTAGAGTCTATTAAGAATAAAGCTTACTCCCCAGAAAATAAAAAGAAGCTAGAAGAAAAATATAAAAAAATCTACGATAAAGTAGAAAATGAATTAACTCTAGCTAACATGGATTTAATTCTTCCATATGTAAAAAATAACTCATATAGCAATATTTTGGAATATTTTAATGGATTAATTATTTATGAAGATGCCGATAAAGTATATAGTAAACTCGATGATATAGAAGAAAAATTTAACGACGACCTTCTTTATCAAATAGAAAATGCAGAGGCATTTCCAACATTAAAAGACGCTATCTTCAAGGAAAATGAAATAAGAAAGCTAGCTAAGAAAAGTCCTTCAATAAATATAAGTCAGTTAAAGAAAAATACAAGGATAATTAAACCAGATTTAATTTCTAAATTGACTACATCTGAAATTGTTTCTTATGCTAAACAATTCCCAAGACTTGTAGAGGAATTAAAAACTAGACTAAATGAGGATTATAGGATTATTGCCTTTACTGCTAACGAAAATTTAGCCCACAGTTTAGAAGCTAACTTAAAAAAAGAAGGCTTGGATCCTATTTATACAGACAATGTTTATCAGAAAATGAAAGAAGGGCAAATTTTCATAACTCCTTTTAGCCTTCAAAGAGGCTTTGAGTACCTTGATACTAAGACTATATTTTTAACTCACCATGAAATCTATGGAACAGAAAGAAAAACAAAAAAACCTAAAAAGAAAAAAGCTAAAAATCTTTTAGCAGTTTCTGACTTAAATATAGATGATTATGTTGTCCATGAAAATCATGGTATAGGTGTTTATAAAGGCCTAGAAGAAATAGAAATCTCGGGAGTGAAAAAAGATTATCTAATTCTTGAATACAGGGGAACCGATAAATTATATATACCAACCGATCAAATGAACATGATACAAAGGTATATATCTAGTGGAGATAAGAAACCTCAATTAAGTAAGCTTGGAACTAGCTCTTGGACAAAAGCTAAGGCTAGGGCAAAAAAAGTCGTAGAAGAAATTGCAGAAGACTTAGTTGAACTTTATGCTAAAAGAGCAAATGAAAAAGGTTATGCTTTCTCTAAAGATGGAGATTGGCAAAGAGAATTTGAAGATTCTTTCGAGTACGAAGAAACAGATAGCCAGCTTAAAGCAATAGCAGAAATCAAAGAAGATATGGAATCTGAAAGACCTATGGATAGAATCTTATGTGGAGATGTTGGATTCGGTAAAACAGAAGTAGCAGTAAGAGCAGCTTTTAAGGCAGTTATGGACGGAAAACAAGTAGCATTTTTAGTTCCAACTACTATTCTAGCTCAACAGCACTATTCCAATATAAAAAAACGATTTAAAAATTTCCCAATAAATATTGATGTTATATCTAGGTTTAGGTCAAAAGGCCAGCAAAATCAAGTTATCAGAGAAGTTAGAGAAGGTAGCATTGATATTTTAATAGGAACTCATAGGATTTTATCTTCTGATGTTAAGTTCAAAGATTTAGGGCTTTTAATAATAGACGAAGAGCAAAGATTCGGAGTTAAGCATAAAGAACAAATAAAATTAATCAAAGAAAATGTTGATGTATTAACTTTAAGTGCAACTCCTATTCCAAGAACTCTACAAATGGGACTTGTTGGAATTAGAGATATGTCTTTATTAGATGAAGCCCCAGAAGAAAGGCACCCGACTTCAATTTATGTTTTGGAATATGACCAAGCTATAATAAGAGATGCTATCGTTAAAGAGCTTTCAAGGGACGGACAAGTCTATTTTGTTTACAATAGGGTTACTGATATGGACTCCATAGTAAAACAGCTTAAAGAGCTTGTTCCTGAAGCTGAAATAGCTATGGCACATGGACAAATGAATGAAAAAGTGTTAGAGAATATTATGTTTGAATTCACGGAGGGTACCTATGACATCCTCGTTGCCACTTCGATTATAGAAACGGGCATGGATATACATAATGTCAACACAATGATAATATATAATGCCGACTATCTAGGATTATCCCAGCTCTATCAGCTCAAGGGGAGAATAGGCAGAAGCAATAGAACTTCTTATGCTTACTTTACCTATCAACCAGGCAAATCTTTAACAGAAATATCTGAAAAAAGACTAAAGGCAATCAAAGACTTTGGTGAGTTTGGATCAGGATTAAAGATAGCCATGAGAGATCTTGAGCTTAGGGGTGCAGGAAATATTCTAGGGGAATCTCAATCAGGTCATATAGATTCTATTGGTTATGACCTTTACATGAAATTCCTAGAAGATGCAATAAATAGAACTAAAAATGAAGGATACGTACCTGAAGTTGAAGTAAATATCGACCTTAATATCAACTCATATATACCAAGTGATTATATAGGTTCATCTGATGATAAGGTAGAAATTTACAAGAAAATTGCTGAAATTGGTGATAAGGATAAATATTATGATATTATAGATGAGCTTGTAGATAGGTTTGGAGATTTACCTGAACCAGTTCTAAATATTATAAAGATATCATTGATTAAAAATGAAGCTAAAAAACTAGGCTTAATTAATATATCTGGAGATAAAAGAAGAATTAAATTTGAATATGAATCAAGGGATACATATAGCCTCGAGGATATTCAAGTTTTAAGTTCAAAATTTGAAGAAAATTTAGAATTTGATCTTAGTAAAACCCCAAGTTTTACTTTGTCAGTTATAGATTTTGACCAGGTTTATGAATTTCTAGAAACAATTAAGTCGCTTAAGGGCATTGAATAAGAAAATGATTTGCATATTCAAGGAAGAGTATTGTAAAATCTAAGAAAGAGAAAGGAAGAGGAAATGAAAAAAACAAAATTACTAGCAGTTATATTAGCTGTTGCAACACTTTTTACAGCATGCTCATCTAGACCAGAAGGGGCAGTTGCAAAAGTTAATGGAGATTATATAACAAAAGAAGAATTCAACAATGAGTTTGAACTTTATAGAAAAATGGTTTATGGTCAAATGTCAGATGAAGAACTTAACCAAGATGGTGGAAATGGTAAAACATTAAGAAATAACCTAGCTAGTCAAGTAACAGATACTTTAGTTATGGATAAGTTAGTTAAAGCTGAATTTGATAAGAAAAAACTAGAAATATCTGAAGAAGATAGAAAAGAAGCAAAAGATAAGTTATTTGAACAAGCAGGTGGAGAAGAAAACTTCAAAACTCAACTTGAAACAATGGGACTTACTATAGAAGAAATGGACGCTATAATTGAAAAAACTCTAGTGCAAAACGCAGTTAGAGATAACTTTATAGCAGAAAATAAAAAATCTGAAGAAGAAGTAAATGCATACTTTGAAGAAAATAAAGATGCTTTTGTAACTTATGATGTTTCCCATATACTTGTAGAAAATGAAGATGAAGCTAAGGAAATTAAAAAAGAACTTGACGGTGGAGCTGATTTTGCAACTATTGCAAAAGAAAAATCTATCGATACAGGATCTGCTCAAAATGGAGGAGACCTTGGTGAAATAACAATGCAAACTAACTTCGTTCAACCTTTCTTAGACGCAGTTAAAAATATGAAAGATGGAGAAACTTCAGATCCGATTGAATCAGATTATGGTTACCATATAATTCATGTTAAAGAAGTAAAAGACAGTGTAGAAGATCACGAAGAAGCTATACAAAATACTTTATTAGCACCAGAAGTAAATGCTTATATGCAAGATCTTTATGAAAAAGCAGATATTGAAATTTATAAACCTAGCTTAGAAGAAAGTAAAACAACTTCAAAAGAGGAAACTGAAGAAGTTTCTGAAGATGAATCTAAAGATGCAGAAAAGCCAGCAGATACTGAAACAAACGAAGAAATACCAGTAGAAGAAACTGAAGCTAGCGAAAGCGAAGTAACAGAATAAATTCGGTAAATATATAATTGTATAAATAAAGTTTATATTAAATAGTTGAAATTACACCATTTGGCTGGTATAATCAATTTTAGTGCCGGACTAGCGGTGAAGAACTAATTACTTAGGAGGAAATAATGAACAAAGCAGAACTTTTAACAAATATGGCAGAAAGAAGTGGACTTACAAAGGCAGAATCAGAAAAAGCATTAAACGCTTTTATCGATACAGTTACTGAAGCTCTTACAGACGGAGAAAAAGTACAATTAGTAGGATTTGGTTCTTTTGAATCAAGACCAAGAAAAGCTAGAGAAGGAAGAAACCCAAGAAACCCTGAAGAAGTAATTCAAATCCCTGCTTCTGTTGCACCAGTATTTAGAGCTGGAAAAACTCTAAAGGAAGCTGTTAACAAATAATTCAAGCAGCTCTTTTGAGCTGCTTTTTTATTTATAAGCCATGAGAATAGACTTATTTTTAAAAAATTCTAGGATAATTAAAAGAAGAACTGTTGCAAAGCAAGCTTGTGAATCAGGCAGGGTGTTATTAAACGGCAAGGAAGCTAAGCCAGGTCAAGAAGTTGAAGTTGGGGATATAATAGAAATTAAGTTTGGAGATTCTAGTCCTAAATATAAAATTACAGAAATACTTGAAAATGCAAGAAAAGATAATCAAGACCGAATGGTAGAACAATTGGAGGATTAATATGAGGAAAATTCTGAAATTATTACCAATTGGAGCGTTAGCTTGCTTTTTAATATATCTTGGACTAACATTCAATACCCAAAGAGGAACTTTATCTGAATTAGAAGATATTAAATCAGACAAAGAAGCACAGTTAGTTCAAACTAATAAAGAAATTAAAAATCTTGAAAAAGAACTAGAAGAAGTTGACTCCCCGGAATTTATAGAAAAAGTAGCAAGAGAAAAGCTAAAAATGGTAGGACCAAACGATATTGTTTATGTTGATGAAAGTAATTCTGATACAGAATAAGTTTTTTGACAAACTACCAATATAATTATATAATTTATTAAAAATATTAAGGTATATTTAGGAGGAAAATAATAGATGTCAATTGCTGAAGGCGATATTTTAGTAGGCAAAGTAACAGGAGTTACTAATTTTGGGGCATTTGTAGATTTGCCAGAAGGTAAAAATGGCCTAGTACATATTTCAGAAATCTCTAACGACTACGTTGAGAAAGTGGAAGATTATGTTTCTAAGGATGATGAAGTAAAAGTTAAAGTAATATCAGTATCTGATAATGGTAAGATAGGTCTTTCCATGAAGCAAGCTGTAGAAAAGAAAAGAGAACCAAAAGTGAAACAACCTACAGAAGTAAAATTTGAAAGACAAAAAAGCGATTCATTTGAAGATATGATGGCATCCTATCTTAAAGATTCAAACACAAGAATGGAATCAATTAGATCCAGAGACGGAAAAAGAGGAACTGGACAAAGATATAGGTCATAACCGGCGGCTAAACGCCGGTTTTTAATTTGAGGAAAGCATGTATGTATAAAAAATTTAAAGAAAATATATCAAAATACAATTTAATACAAGAAAACTCTACAATAATTTTAGGTGTTTCAGGTGGATATGACTCAATGAGTCTACTCTTATGCTTTTTGAAATTAAGAGAAGAAAAAGATTTTGAGTTAATAGTTGCACATATAAATCATATGATGAGGGGAAGTTCATCTGATGGTGATGAGGAATTTGTTAAGAAATTTTGTGAGAAAAATTCTGTTAAATTTTTCGCTCATCATGAAGATATGCTCGCCTTGTCTAAAGAAGCAAAAATTAGTGAAGAAGACGCAGGTAGAAGAATTAGGTACAGTTTTTTCTATAAACTAGCTTCTAAATATGAAAATTCTCTTATAGCGACTGGTCATAATCAAGGAGATCAAGTTGAAACAGTTTTACTTAATTTGATTAGGGGAACTGGTATGAGAGGGCTTAGGGGAATGGATTATAAAAACGGGAAAATAATAAGACCTATTCTTAATATTTCTAGAAAAGAAATTCAAGAGTTTGTTGATGCTAATGGTTGTGGACATAGAGAAGATGCAAGCAATCACGAGTCTATGTATAGAAGAAACTCATTAAGAAACCAGCTTATACCTTTTATTGAGGAAAATTACAATCCCGCCTTTCAAAAAAGAGTCTACAATATGACCGAGCTTATTAAAGAAGATACAGATCTTATAGAAAATGTTGTCAACGAAAGTATTGAAAAGCTAGATTACAGCTATATAAATGGAATGATTGACTTTAGTCAAAAAGAATTCCTAAGTTTAGATGAAACTAGGCAAAAACATATTTTAAGGAAATTTATTGAAACAATCAGAGGAAACTTAAGTGGTTTCGACAACAGTCATATAGATGAATTTATAGCTTTAACTAAAGCAGATACAGGTAAATTTATGAATATAAACTCTATTGTATTAAAGATTGAATATGGTAGAATTAAATTGTTTGAAGAAGCTAAAATTCAAGAGTTAAAAGCTATAAAAATGGGTATTAAGGATATGGATTATTCTTTTGGTACTTATAATATTAGTTTTAGAATTTTATCTGATAATGTGAAAATTAAAGCAAACAGAAACACCCAGTACTTTGATGCAGACTTACTTAAAGAGATAATTATTAGACCTAGGCAAGCTGGAGATAGGATAAGCCCCTTTGCTTTTAATGGAAGCAAGAAGATTAAAGATATTTTCATTGATGAAAAAATTCCTAGATCTAAAAGGGATATAATACCAATACTTACAGATGGCAAAGAAATAATCTGGATAGCTGGTATTAGAAGATCTAGTCTATATGCAGTTACATCAAGTACAAAAAATATAATTAAAATAACAATAGAGGAGAAAAATGGAAACTTATAAAGATATTAAAGATGTACTTTATTCTAAAGAAGAAATCGCAGCTAAAGTTCAGGAAATAGGAAATCAAATTACAAAAGATTATCCTAATGCAGATGAAGACCTAGTCTTAGTTGGAGTTCTTAAGGGAGCTAGTGTTTTTATGGCTGATCTTATAAGAACTATTAAAAGACCTATTGAAATTGATTTTATGAGCGTTTCTAGCTATGGAAAAGGCAGAACAGAGTCCACTGGCGTAGTTAGAATTCTAAAAGACCTAGATGGGGATATTGAAGGTAAACATTTAATTTTAGTGGAAGACATTGTTGATACAGGTTTAACCCTATCTTATCTTTCAGATATTATGCTTAGAAGAGGTGCTAAATCTGTTAAAATAGTAAGTTTATTATCTAAGCCAGATAGGAGAACAAAGAAAGTAGCAATCGACTATTTAGGCTTTGAAATTCCTGATGAATTTATAGTTGGATATGGAATTGATTATTCAGAAAAATATCGTAATCTAGAATTTATAGGAACATTAAAAGAATCAGCCTACAAGTAGATTGTAAATTGATTAATATAATGAATAATGGTAAAATTATTTATTAGATACAATAAAATAATGGAAGGAGGAGTGTTTTTTGAGAAATAAATCAAATAGAACTCCTATAATATATATTGGGTTGGTGTTAGTACTTGCCATCCTGGTATCAAAACTTGGTAGACAAGTTCCGGAAGCTAAAACCTTCACCATAACAGAGTTTGTTCAAAATCTTAATGACGACAAGGTTGCTGAATTAAATAAGCAAGGTTCAAAATACCAGGGAGTTTTAAAAAGTGGTGAGGAATTTTCTTTTTATAATTCCAATGAAAATTTTTATGATAACTATTTAAAAGACCTAGTTGATTCTAGTGAAATTAAATATATCGAAGAAGGCATACCGCCTACACCTTGGTACCTTGAAATACTACCAACAATAATTCTTTTAATAGTTATGATTGGTGTTTGGTATCTATTCATGGCAAAAACTCAAGGCGGAAATTCAGGGATGATGAATTTCGCTAAATCTAAGGCAACACTTCATAAAGAAGGAGATAATAAAAAAGTTACCTTTAATGATGTTGCAGGTTTATATGAAGAAAAAGAAGAACTATTAGAAATAGTAGACTTCTTAAGAAACCCAAGAAAATATATAGAGCTTGGAGCAAGAATTCCTAAAGGAGTTCTTTTAGTAGGTCAACCAGGAACTGGTAAAACTTATCTTTCAAGAGCCGTTGCAGGAGAAGCAGGCGTACCATTTTACTCAATAAGTGGTTCTGATTTCGTAGAAATGTTTGTCGGTGTCGGTGCTTCAAGGGTGAGAGACTTATTCACCGAAGCTAAGAAAAATGCACCTTGTATTATTTTCGTAGACGAGATAGATGCAGTAGGAAGAAAAAGAGGAGCAGGTCTTGGCGGTGGCCACGACGAAAGAGAGCAAACTCTTAACCAACTTCTCGTTGAAATGGACGGTTTCGATACCAATGAAGGTATAATAATTATGGCTGCCACAAATAGAGCCGATATCCTAGATCCAGCCCTATTAAGACCAGGTAGATT
>CAYSPO010000017.1:0-26564 GCA_964432945.1 uncultured Peptoniphilaceae bacterium | reverse complement strand
TTCTAGAAATTAATACTGTAGCAACTCCTCCCATTGTTTCTATTGCTAATGATAATGGGGTTACGTCTAATAATAATATTTCTCCAGCTCCATTATCTCCTGCTATTTTTCCGCCTTGAATTGAAGCACCTAAAGCAACACATTCATCAGGGTTTAATGATTTACTAGGTTCTTGTCCCATATATGAAGAAATTTTTTCTTGTACTAAAGGAATTCTTGTTGAACCACCAACTAATAATACTTTATTAATATCTGTTTTTGTTAATTTTGCATCTTTTAAAGCATTTTCAACAGGAATTAACGTTTTTGAAACAAAGTCATTAATCAATTCTTCAAATTTTGATTTTGTTAAGGTAATATCTAAATGTTTTGGACCTTCGTTTGTAGCCGTAATAAATGGTAAATTAATATTTGTACTAGAAGTTGAAGATAATTCTTTTTTAGCTTTTTCTGATGATTCTTTTATTCTTTGCATTGCTATTTTATCAGAACTTAAATCTATTCCTTCAGCATTTTTAAAAGTATCTAATATATAATTACAAATGATGTTATCAATATCATCACCACCACAATGAGTATCTCCATTTGTAGACAAAACTTCTATTACTCCATCTCCAATTTCAATAATGGAAACATCAAAAGTTCCACCACCAAGGTCATAAACCAATATTTTTTGTTCTTCTCCATTATCCAAACCATAAGCTAATGCTGCTGCCGTAGGTTCGTTTATAATTCTTTTTACATCTAATCCTGCTATTTTACCTGCATCTTTTGTAGCTTGTCTTTGAGCGTCTGTAAAGTAAGCTGGAACTGTTATAACAGCTTCTTTAACTTCTTCTCCTAAGTAAGATTCAGCATCTGATTTTAATTTTTGAAGAATCATTGCTGAGATTTCTTGAGGAGCATAATCTTTACCGTCTATTGCAACTGTGTGGTCAGTTCCCATTTCTCTTTTTATAGAAGCAATTGTTCTATCTGGATTTGTTATAGCTTGTCTTTTTGCAGTTTCACCAACAAGTCTTTCTCCATCTTTTGAAAAAGCTACAACTGATGGTGTAGTTCTATTACCTTCTGCATTAGGTATAATTACAGCTTCTCCACCTTCCATAACTGCTACTGCTGAGTTTGTTGTACCTAAATCAATTCCTATTATTTTACCCATATTTTTTCCCCCTTAGTTACTTACTTTTACCATGCTTGGTCTAATTACTCTATCATTTAACATATATCCTTTTTGCAGTGTTTCTAACACAATTCCAGATTCTTCCTCAGAGTCTTCTGTGATAACTGCTTGATGGAAAAGAGGATCAAAAACCTCACCATCGGATTCAATCTCCTTAAGTCCCTTATCTTCAAGAACTCCTACAAGACTTTTAAAAATTAATTCAAAACCTTCAATTAGTTCAGGATTTACACCTTGAGCTTCAGCAGCATCAAAGGCTCTATTAAAGTTATCTAAAACTGGTAGCATATCACTTACCAAGCTTTCATTTGCAAATTTGATATAATCACTTTTCTCTTTGTCACATCTTTTTCTAAAATTACTGAAATCTGCTTGTAATCTTAATAAAGAGCTTTTTAACTCTTCGATTTCATCATCGCTAGTTTCTTCGACTTGACTCTCATTAGTTGATTCAGCTTCTTCTTGGCCTTGAACATTTTCTGCTTCATCTTGTTCTACACCTTGTGTTTCTTCATTTTCTTGAGACTCATCGACATTCTCTAGGTTTTCTTTTTCTTCAGCCACTTAATCACTCCTTTATAATTATTTGGAATTTTTCAGGGAATTTGAAATAGATAATATTGTAAAAATTACGCTATCATAATCCATTCTAGTAGGCCCAATAATTCCAATTCTTCCATAATTACCAAATAGACCGTAACTCGAAGATATAACTGTTATATCGTTAAGATCTTCTCTTGAATTCTCTTCGCCAATATTTACACTTAAGCCCTTATCCTTATCTTTTGCAAGTAGTGACTTAATAGCTGTAGAATCTTCTATAAAATCAATAAAATCTTTAGCTTTTTCTGCATCCCTATATTCAGGGTATTGAAAAATATTGGATAGGCCTTCAAATAAGACTTCTGTCTTTTCTCTTTTATTTAAGATATCTTGGAGTATAGATGAAAGCTCATCAAAAAACTCAGTATATTTACAATCAGCATTCCTGTATTCTTCTGTTTTTTCAATAAGACCAGATAGTCTTATGCTAGTAATTCCCTGATTTAACAGCTTATTAATTATGCTAACATCTCCTTCTCCCAAGTCTACATGGCTTAGAAGGATTTCATGAACTATATCTTTTGTATCAAACACTATTACTACAAGAAAAACATTTTTTTCAATTTTACTTGCATAAATTCTTTTTATTATCCCATCAGCATCATTTGCAATGACAGCAAGTGCCGTATGTTTTGTTATATCGGACAAAATTTTCGTTGACCTAGCTATGAGTTCATTTATTTCTCTCACGCCATCTCCAATTAGCTTTTCAATATTGTCTTCAGTAGAACTTTTATCCTCGATATTCTCAAGCATACGATCTACATAAAACCTATAAGCTTTATTGGAAGGAATTCTTCCAGAAGATGTATGAGTTTTTTCAAGTAGGCCTATTTCTTCTAAGAAACTCATATCATTTCTTATAGTGGCACTACTAACTCCCAGATCATACTTATTTAATATTGTCTTGGATCCAACGGGCTCAGCAGTCAAAGTATAATTCTCTATGATTGCATAAAGGATTTGCATTTTCCTTTCGTCTAACATTTTTCACCCTATCCTTTAGCACTCTTTAACTTCAAGTGCTAAATATATTTTACACACTAAATTATCATTTGTCAAGGAAAGTCAAAATTTATATTATTTCTAAAAAGAATTGGTTACAGATATCAAAACCTTGGCTTGTAAAGGCTAGTTTATCATCATCTAAGACCATATTTCCATTTACAATAAAACTGTCTATTAACTCCTTATATTCAACATATATATCTATTCCAAATATACTTTTGTACTTATTTCTATCTATACCCAAATTAAGCCTAAGTCTCATCAAAATATAATCTATTTTCAAATTATCATAATTAATTTCTTCTATATTTGTCAAAGCTAGATTTCCATTGTCTATAGAATTTATATAATTATCAAAAGAACTTTCATTAGAGTATCTTTGAGAATTAAAAAATGATGAAGCTCCTAAGCCTAATCCAATATAATAATCTAAATCCCAGTATTTAAGATTATGTTTTGATTCATATCCAGATTTTGCAAAATTAGAAATTTCATATTGCTTGTAATCATATTTATCTAGAGTATCAATCAAATAGTGGTAATAATTCCTGTCTATATCATCAGATAAAAGCTTTATATCGCCTTTTCTAGTCATATCATACAAGGGGGTATCTTCTTCTAAAATTAAACTATATGCTGAAATATGTTGACTTTCTAAGGAAAGTAATTTGTCTAGATCATTTTTGAAATCATCAAAGTTTTGCTTGGGTAGGGCAAAAATTAAATCTAAATTTATATTCTTAAATCCAGAAGCAATCATATCGTCATAGGCTTTATATATTTGACTTGAGTTATGAATTCTGCCTATGGACTTCAGTTTTTCATCATCAAATGATTGACACCCCATAGAAAGTCTGTTTATTCCTGAATTATAATAAGATTTTAATTTTTCATAAGTAACAGACTCTGGATTTACTTCGATTGTGATTTCATTTGAAGGAAGAATTTTATTATTTTCATCAATTACATCAATTACTTTTTCTATATATGAGCTTTCAATGCTTGAAGGAGTTCCTCCACCTATATAAATTGTGTCTATGTTATGACTGCCAAATTTTTCCTTATAAAGTACAACTTCTTTATAAAGAGCCTTCATATATTCATCTAGGTTTTTATAATTACATGAGCTTAAAAAATCACAGTAATAACATTTTTTCTTGCAATAAGGAATATGGATATAAATTCCAACTGTTTTTTTCATTGAAATAAAGGCATCATAATGATGCCTTTTATTAATCTTCGTCATATTTAAGTACCGCTAAAAATGCCTCTTGTGGAATTTCAACATTACCTATTTGTCTCATACGTTTTTTACCTTCTTTTTGCTTTTCAAGTAGCTTTTTCTTTCTAGAAATATCGCCACCATAACACTTAGCAAGAACGTCTTTCCTCAATGCTCTAACAGTTTCTCTAGCTATTACTTTAGAGCCAATAGCAGCTTGCACTGGAACTGCAAACTGATGCCTAGGAATCTCTTCTCTTAGTCTTTCAACTATACTTCTTCCTCTTTCTTGAGCCTTATCTCTATGAACAATTAAAGATAAAGCATCAACAAGTTCTTCGTTGATTAGAATATCTAATTTAACTAAGTCTGAAATTTGGTCTCCTGAAATTTCATAGTCCAAAGAAGCATATCCTTGAGTTTTTGATTTCAATGCATCAAAGTAATCGTAAATTATTTCGTTTAATGGCATTTTATATAGAATATTAACCCTATCTTCGTCAACATAATCGATACTTATTAGTTCTCCACGTTTATCTTGACTTAATTCCATTACAGCCCCAACATATTCTTTTGGAACCATTATACTAGCATTTACAACTGGCTCTTTTATATAGTCAATTTCAGTTTGCTCAGGTAAATCAGATGGATTTTGAATGTTTATAACTTCTCCTGTTTTCTTATGAACATCATATATTACAGATGGTGCAGTAGAAATAACACTTAAATCAAATTCTCTTTCTAATCTTTCTAATATAATCTCCATATGAAGAAGTCCTAAAAACCCACATCTAAAACCATAACCTAAAGCTTGGGAGGTCTCTGCTTCAAATACTAAGGAAGCATCATTAACCTTTAATTTTTCAAGTGCATCTCTAATTGAATTGAAGTCTTCACCTTCAGCAGGGAAAATACCACTATAAACCATAGGAGTTACTTCTTTATAGCCTGGCAACATTTCAGATGCAGGGTTCTCATTATCAGTAATAGTATCCCCTACCATGGCATCTTTAACTTCTTTGATGTTGGCGATCACATATCCTACATCACCAGCTTCTATCTTATCTGATACTTTCATTCCATTTGAGTCATATCCAACTTCAACTACATCATAGACTTTACCATTAGACATCATCATAATATCCATACCAGGCTTAATTACACCTTCCATAACTCTTGTAAAGATTACAACACCTCTATAAGAATCATAGTAGGAATCAAAAATCAAAGCTTTTAGTGGGGCAGTAGGATCTCCTTTAGGGTGTGGAACTTTATTAACTATTTCTTCTAAAACGTTCTCTATATTCAAACCTTCTTTCGCTGAAACTAAAGGAATATCTTCGGGATCAAGGCCAAGATCGATGACATCTAGCTTAGCTTTTTCAATGTTAGCTGAAGGTAGGTCAATTTTATTTATTACTGGTAAAATTTCTAAATCTTGATCTAAAGCCAAATACATATTGGCAATTGTTTGTGCTTCCACTCCTTGGCTTGCATCTACTATTAAAACAGCTCCTTCACAAGCTGCCAAAGACCTAGATACTTCATAAGTAAAGTCCACATGACCAGGGGTATCAATTAAATTAAGCATATATTCTTCGCCATCCTTAGCCTTATAAAATAGCTTTACGGCTTTAAGCTTAATTGTTATTCCTCTTTCTTTTTCTAAGTCCATTGAATCCAGGACTCTAGATGACATTTCTCTTTGAGTCATCGTCCCTGTTTTCTCTATCAGCCTATCTGCAAGCGTTGACTTCCCATGGTCAATATGTGCAATTATAGAAAAGTTTCTAATATTTTCTCTTTTTATATTCAATAACTTCCACTCCTTAAGTCTTTTTTCTTATTTTGTAAAACATTTATATTTTTCCCATATTATCAAAGGGTAATAATCTATATTCTGATATTCCTATTATTTCTTCTTTTGCTATTGGCCCAAAAGATCTTGAGTCATTACTTGCTTGCCTGTTATCTCCCATAACAAAGAAATGACCATCTGGTATAGTCCAGTTGTCTTGACCGATTAAATTAGGGGTAGTTTCATTGCCATTAATATAATCTTCTTCTAAAGCATTTCCATTAACATAAACTTTTCCTTCTTTAATTTCAACCTCATCTCCTGCTTTAGCGATAACTCTTTTAATGTAATTATCCCCAGAACCATCTGGAGCTTTAAGCACAACTATATCTCCAATTTCTGGATCATCGAAATATAAAGTTACTTTTTGAGTAAATAGCTTATCTTTGTTATTCAATGTCGGATACATAGAAAGACCACTAACTGCCGTTATGTTAAAAACAAATAGCCTAATCAATAAAGCTATTCCTATATAGAAAAATAGAGTTAATAGCCATGATATTACTTCTTTAACTTTTGAATTCATAAAATCCTTCTTTCATTTTCTAATGCTTAATATATTATACATTATTTTTCAAGAATTAATATTTTTTCTCTTTACTTGCTTTAATCAGCGAAGCGTGGTAATATATGAATGTTAAAAACCAGAAAGAAACATGGGAGGTGCACTATGGCTAATATAAAATCTGCAAAGAAAAGAATCAATGTTAACGAAAGAAAAAGACTTGAAAACAAAAGCAGAAAATCTGAAATTAAGACTTACGTTAAGAAATTTCAAGTAGATCTTGATGAAAATAATATTGACGAAGCTAGAGCAACATTAAAAATTATTGACAAGAAATTAAAACAAGCTGAATCTAAGAATGTATTCCACAAAAATAATGTTGCTAAAAAAGTAAGTAAACTTACAAAAAAACTAAACGCAAAAGCTAATTAGTCTATTTTGCAGATAGGTTAATTAATTAATAGCACTTAATAGTATTAGGTGCTTTTTTTTCTCCCCATAATGGGGAGATTTTTTTATGCAAGTATATCCCCCATAAGCCTAATCATATTAGTATCTAAATCTCCCTTACCTGATTTATGGTTGACTTCTACTAAGTATAAAGATGAAAATATATTTTTCAATTCTCTCATACTATATTTACCTTGTATGGACATAATTTTTTTGAATTCATAGTCCTTTAATCCAGTAAGTTTTTTAATTTCATAATCACTTCTGCCTTGTTTTTTTAAGATTTTTACATTCAAAATATTTCTAAACTGCCTTATAACCATATGAAAAATAAATCCTGCATCTTTATCTTTTCTTAACTGAAAATATGTATCAAAGGCAACCTTTTCAGTTTTTGAGCATAAAGCATCCGTATACTTAAAAATATTTCCCAATTTATCATGGCCATATACATTTTGAATATCCTCTAGACTAACTTGATTATTTTTTGATACAGAAATTATCTTATCTAATTCATTTTCTACATCATATAAATTAGTTTCTACATCTCTTTGACCATAAGCCAATATATCCATTAACTGTCTAACCACAGTATCGCTTATCCTTACCTCGGATCTTCCTAACTTTTTAACTATAAAATTCATAAACTGCTTATTATCTAAAGGAGTCATTTCTACTAAATGTGATGTTTTCTCTGCTTTTTTATAAAGCGATCCTTTAAAAAACTTTCCTGTTTTAGATCTTAAAAGCACAATCGTATCTTGAGAAATATTCTCTAAATAGTGTTCTAATTCTTTATAAAAGCTTTTATTTTTAGAAATTCCTTCTTTTGATAAATCAAGGCCTTTTATATCTACAATTCTTTTCTCAGCCATAAAAGGCATAGTTTCAGAAGCTTCCTCTAACTTAATAAAGTTAGGTGTCTCCATATTAAATTTATCATAATTCAAAACTCTATTTGATGAATTTAGGTAGTGACTTACTACAAGTTCAGCGAAATTCTCAATAAGATATTGCTCAGAACCATATAAAAATACAGCTCCACCTAAATTCCCATCTTTTAATTCTTTGTATGCTTGAGTATAATCCATATAATCCTCCATTTGAATTATAACACAGGAGGGATTTCTTTATAAGTTCACTTAATCGTATATGCATTATAAATATTATACGAATATTTAATCTATTTTTTTATAAATTATACATATTAATTTCCTTAATTCTATAAGTGTTATAAAATATAAGTTAAGAGGAGGATATTAATATGCAAATTAATATAATTTCAGATTTTGTATGCCCCTATTGTTATATAGCTTCGAAAAACTTAGAACTAGCCTTAGAGTCAGTCCCTTATAGAGATGAGATAGAAATTAAATATCAAAGTTTTCAGCTCTACCCAGACCTACCTTACGATAATCCTATTAGTTTATTTGATATGCTTAAAAAATTCAAAAACTTAAGTTATGAACATATAGAACTATTACTAAGTCACGTTAATGAAGTTGCAGAAGAACTAGACCTGAGCTTTGATTTTCATAACTTAAAATATACAAACACAGTTAAAACTCATAGGGTTTTTAAGTATGCTAATTCTCAAGGCTTAGGCAATGAATTTTTCAATAAAATGTATGAATCGTTTTTTACTGATGCAAAAATAATTACTGAAACAGATGTACTCTTAGAAGCTACTTCTTCTTTAGGCTTAAATGAAATCGATGTATTAAATGTAATATATGATGAAGATATGTATAGAGATGATGTACTTCAAGATGTAGCTGATTCTTATGCAATTGAAGTTTGGAGCGTTCCTTTCCTAGCATTTGATGAAAAATATGGAATTTATGGCGGAAAATCAGCTGAATCTATAATCACAGTTATGGATAAAATTTATGACGGCTCAATTAAAAATGAAGAACCTTCATATAAAAACAACATAAAATTTCTAAGCCTAGAAAACCAAAATAATACAATAAAATAAGCCTAATTAACTAGGCTTATTTTCTAAAATATTAATTAAGAAATTCTCCTTGATTAATAGTATATATAGTTTTTATAAAATCGTAATAAATTATACATATTATAATAAATAAGGAACTAAGAATAATAAAATCTAACATCGAAATTTCTTTAGGAATATATGAAGTTACATAGTAACAAAATCTATTTATAACTACCTTTATCCTTCCATTTTCATCTGTTCTATAAATATCTATCGATTTTTCTTGCAGTTTTTTAATTACCTCAGAATTAGGATGGTCAAACTTATTATTTTTCCCTACAGAAATAATTGCTAATTTAGGATTAACCTTATTTAAGAATTTATTTGATGTAGAAGTTTTAGAGCCATGGTGTCCAACCTTCAATATGTCAGATCTAATATCTTCATTCAAAACGATATTCTCTGCATAACTCTCGGCATCTCCAGTAAAAAGAACTGAATGGCCATGGTGGTTAAGTTTCATTATAAGAGATGAATCATTTGAAGATTTTGCACCTTCTCCATCATATATAACTTTCAAATCACCATTTCCTATATTAAACGAGTCTCCTTTAATAAGACCATATTCATCATTATTTTTATAATGCTCGCTTGCATAGACATCTGTAACAAGTCCATCATCTCTCATAAAGTCTAAATTTCCGCAGTGATCTAAATCATGGTGAGTTATTATCACCTCTAGTGGTTTTTTTATTTTTTTAATTAAATAATCCCTAATGTTATATTTATATATCTCTTCACCTAAAAAGCTTCCCCCTGTATCAATCATAAGTCCTTGATTAAAACTTGTAATTAAAATGGAATCTCCCTGCCCTACATCTATAAAATCAATTTCTAAAGGATCCATAATTAAATTAAATAACATATAACAAATAATATTAATAGCTACTATTCTCAATATATTAACTTTAAAATTATAGGCTAAGCTCTGTACTTCATATCTTTTTATGTATAGAAACATTAAAGAGTAATAAAAGATATATAAAAAAAATCCAAATGAAACAAAATCAAATGATAATATATTAACTTTTAATAAACATCTGGAAATAAGTCTAATTATTTCTAAACATTGATTAAGAAATAATCCTAATAGTAGAGAAGCATTAGGTAAGAAAAGTCCTATAATAAGCTTGAATAGTCCACTTATTATAGCAATCGTAAATATAGGTATTATTAATAAATTAGCCAAAAAACTCATAAAGTTAAAAGTATTAAATTCATTTATAAAAAAAGGTAGAAGAAAAATATTAATAGATAAAGTCAATTTAAGCGCATTAATAAAATAACTTTCTGACTTTATTTTGATTAGTTTATCCTTATAAATTAAAGCTAAACTTGCAAATACAGATAAAATTAAGCTCATATCTAAAACTCTATATGGATTCAGCAATAAAATTATAAAAACAGCAGTAGCCAATGACTTTTTAGGATCATAAGCCTTTTTGAAAATCCTAGAAAACATAAGTAATGTGGTCATAATAAATGCTCTAAGAGCAGAAGAAGGATAATCAATTATGTAAATATAAATCAGTAGAAATATAAGTGTTATGCCATCAATGATATTTTTATGAAGATTAAAAAAGCCTAGTATAAAAGATAAAAATAATATAATTATACTTATGTGCAGACCTGAGATTGCTAATAAATGTGATAAGCCTAAATCAGAAAATTCCTCTTTTGCTTCTTTTTCTAAAGAGCTTACACCAGTAAATACTTCATAAATAAAATTTTTATTATCTTCATTTAACCCTCTAGAAAATTCAGCTTCTGTATAATTTAGAAATCTATTTTTTACTTTTCTAAGCATACTTTCGTCTTTTCCAATAAGCTCTATTTTTATTGCATCTAACTTAGAATGAACTCTATACTTTTTCATATAGTTTTTATAATTAAAAACTCCAGGATTACCTGAATCCATTAATTTTTTTACTTTAACTCTAGCTTTAATAATGTCTCCAGCCTTGTATTCCTTATCTTCATAAATATATAGCAATGCATTTTCTTTAATCTCTCTACCATTTATTTCAAAAACATTTACCCTATAAGATGAGTATTTATCAGAAGATTTTATTTTTTTATCAATAGTTGCCTTTACACTAACATTTTTAAATAAATGGAGAATTTGAGAATTCTCATTAACTTGCAGAAGAAAACAGCCTAGACCAATAGCAACAAATAAAAAACTTATTGATTTTGAAGACAGAAGATAAATTAAAATAAACACTATTAAGGCAATAAAAGCAAAGCTTTGACTGATATCTAAGTAAAAGCCTAATATAGATCCAATAACTATACCAATTCCACCATAGATGATTTCTCTTTTCATAGCCACCTCAAAACCATTATATCATCAAAAATAAATATTTCAGAATATTATTCTTTAATGTTATAATAAAGATAGAGGTGAAAAAATGGATAATATTTTATACCCATACAGAAACAATATCCAAGTTGAACTAGTAAAAAGAAAAAAAATTAAAAACATTAATCAACTAGTATTAACTGATAGCCTATATATAGACTTAAATAAAACTTTTTCAGATAATTATTTTCTAAACAACGAACCACTTAAAAGAGTTTACAAAGAAGCAAATGAAATCAACCATGTTACAGACCTAGTAACAGATGATGGTAACTATATTATGTCTGTAGATATGAATCAAAGAAAAAGAAATATGGCTGCATATACTAGTGAGAGATTAATCATATTAATTTTAAAAAAACTTTTTTCGATTGATTTTAAAGAAAAAAAAGACGGAAAGTTAATTTTTGAAAAGCCTGATTTTATTAATTTAGATACTATTATAAAAGAAACTGAAAAAATAGCCAATCAAGCTATACGAGCTGGACTAGACAATAAGACAGCTTTTAGTAAGGGTAGATATTTCATGAAAATTCCTTCTCTTGGAGTTTGTTATATTTCTTATCCTGTTTTAGGAAACCTATCTGAATTATTAGCCTTGGAAATCACAAATTATTCCATTACTGATGTTATAGAAATAGAGTTTAGGTCTTATCTTGACGTTTTAGATAACTATGCAAATCTACAAAAAGATTTTTCTAATATTAAAAATCTTGTCGGGCTTGATGAAAATAACGCAAGTATAAAGGAATTAATAGAAGAAAATCTAGAAATGAAAGCAAAAATAAAAAATTTACGTGAAATTGCATATTCATCATATATTTCAAAACTAGAAAGAACTTTTGAAATATGTGGAATAAGTTTTATTAATCATATAATAGATGATAGTAGCATTAATGAATTATCATCTTTTGTTAGTATGCTAAATGAAGATATAGCCCTTGTTGCAAAAGCTGAAGGGGAATTTTCAAGTTTTATCTTATCCAATAAAACTCCAATGGACTTACTTCCAATAGTAAAAAATATCTCTGAAATCTATAAAATGGAGCTATTTACAGATGAAAATTATTTAAGAGGTCGTATTGAAAGTAAATATTTAAAAAGATTTTTCGATACTTTTACTAAAGACTTAAAAAAACATATATTAAACAAATAAAAAAGCAAGCAGCTAAAAGCTACTTGCTTTTATTTTATTTTTATAGTTTTCCTACTAAATCAATTCCTGGCTCAAGAGTGTCATCTCCTGGTTCCCAAGATGCAGGACAAACATTAGCTGAGTGTTTTTCCACAAATTGGCAAGCTTTAACTTTTCTCAAAAGCTCTTTAGCATTTCTTCCAACACCATCAGCAGAAACTTCATAAGCTGTTATAACTCCATCAGGGTTGATTATAAAAGCTCCTCTTCTAGATTGTCCAGCTTCTTTAATTAATACTCCAAATTGTTTAGAAAGTTCATGAGTTTTATCAGAAAGAAGTGGGTACTCTACTTTAGAAATTCTTTCTGAATTATCATGCCATGCTTTATGAACATGCTCAGAGTCGGTAGAAATACCATAAATTTCTGTATCTACTTCTTTAAAATCTTCATAAAGTTTTTGTAAGTCTTCTAATTCTGTTGGACATACAAAAGTAAAATCTCCTGGATAGAAAAAGAATAATGACCATTTACCTTTAATATCTTCAAGAGTATATTCTTTATATTCATCATTTACATAACCTTGCACACAAAATTCCTTAACATTTTTATCAATAAAAGATTTCATCTTTTCCTCCTTAATTAATACTAATTATCATTTCTTTATATACATACCCACATAATTTCTCTTAAAACAAAAAAAGGACAAATAGGATTTGTCCTTTTTAATCTATTTATTATATTCTTTAAGCGCTATCTCTAGTAAATTTATTGCTCTTTTAATATCTTCTTGGCTTATTGCGAAGGCTATCCTTGCTTCATTTTTACCTCTACCTTCTTCATTATAAAAACCTGAAGCTGGGGCAATCATTACTGTTTCATTTTCATGATTAAAATCTGTTAAAAGCCACTTAGCAAAGTCATCAGCATCTTCTACAGGTAAGCCCACTATAGTATAAAAAGCTCCTTCAGACTTATAAGTCTTTACTCCGTCTATTTTAGAAAGCATCTCATAAACAAGATTTCTTCTTTCCCTGTATTCATCATTTACTTCTTTTAAATAAGAATTATTCATTTTATATAATGCTGTTGTTCCAACTTGTTCTAAAGTAGAAACTGCTAGTCTTGCAGTTGCAACTTTTGCAATGGCACTCATAAAATCTTTATTTTTAGACATTATTGCGCCTATCCTTGCTCCGCAAGCAGAAAACCTCTTGGATATAGAGTCTAAAATAATTACCCTATCAGATGCATCTTCATAATCTGCAAAAGAAATATATTCTTGTCCATCATATATAAAATCTCTATAGATTTCATCCGCTATTATATACAAATCTTTTTCTTTAGCAATTTGGATAATAGTCTCAATTTCCTCTTTAGATAAAACAGCACCTGTAGGATTTGCAGGATTACATATTAAAAGTGCCTTAGTTTTAGAATTAATACTTTTTTCAATAACTTCTTTTGAAGGAAAAGAAAAAGCATCTTCTCTTTTAGTTGGAAAAGTTGATAAAGAAACATCTGCTTCTTTTAAATAAGAGTTGTAGTTTGAATAGTAAGGATCAGCCGTAACAATCTCGTCCTCTTGGTTACAGCAAGTCAAAAGAGTGAAAAGAAGTGCCTCACTTGCTCCTGCAGTAATAATAATCTCATCTTTAGAAAACTTATTATCATAATAATTACTCATAGCCACTCTTAAATCTTCAAGCCCCAAGGCTGGTGCATAAGATAAGGTTTCTTGATTAAAGTCTTTTATAGCATCAAAAAACTCCACAGGTGTGTAAACATCTGGTGCTCCGATGTTCAAATGATACACTTTTTTACCTGCTTCTTTAGCCTTTAATGCAAAAGGATTAAGTTTTCTTATTGCAGAATACTGCATTTCATTAATTCTATTTGAAATCTCCATATTATCCTCCTATTTTTTATTCGTATTTTTAATTATACCATAGAAAATTTACTTAGTAAATTCGCATAGATACAAGTTTGTGATATAATAATAGATAAATTTTGGAGGTGTTTATGAGAAAGGGTTTAAAAAGTTTAAAAAGAATTGTTATAAAAATTGGAAGTTCTTCAATTACCCATGAAAACGGAAAAATTAATTTAGGAAAGATAGCTGACCTATCGTGGCAAATGGCAAATTTGAAGAATCTTGGTTATGAAGTTGTATTAGTCTCATCTGGTGCTATCCCAGCAGGTGCAGGAGCATTAGGTAAACCCATCCCCAAAACACCTCAGAAAAGACAAGCAGCTTCGGCTGTGGGACAGGTAGCCTTAATGCATGCCTATAATAGCAGTTTAAAGCAATATAATTATAATGCAGCACAATTGCTTTTAACAAAACAAATAGAAACTGATGTTGTAATGAGGGAAAATGCTTCTAATGCTTTTGACGAAATATTAAAGCTAGATTGCATTCCTATAATAAATGAGAATGATGCTATTTCTACTTTTGAGATAGAATTTGGAGACAATGATACGCTTTCTGCTATTATTGCTAGATTGATAAAAGCTGATTTATTAATTATTTTATCTGATGTTAATGGACTTTATAATTCAGATCCAAATATAAATCCAGATGCAAAGTTAATTAGTGATGTATCAGAATTAAGTAAAGAGCACTTCGACTGTGCAACTGGCGTTACTTCAAATAGAGGAACTGGTGGTATGAGAACAAAGCTTAATGCTGCTAGTTTATGTATGGAAAGAGGCATAGATATGCTTCTTGCAAATGGTGGCAATATGAATATAATTAGAGAAATTTTTGAAGAAGATACTGAAACAGGAACTTTATTTCACGGAAAGGAAAACTATAATGCTTAAAGATTTAGGAAAAAAAGCTAAAAGAGCTAGCTATGACCTAGTAGACTTAGATACAAATGATAAAAATCAAATTCTAAAGAGTATACAAATTCAATTAGAAAAA
The DNA here is from genome assembly GCA_964432945.1 of uncultured Peptoniphilaceae bacterium. GTDB lineage: Bacteria > Bacillota > Clostridia > Tissierellales > Peptoniphilaceae > CAYSPO01. Next base: position 11,310 of record CAYSPO010000017.1, on the reverse strand, counting down.
GATAAAGATAAAATACTTCAAGAAAATAAAAAAGATATGGATAATGGTAAAAAAAATAACTTATCTGAGGCTTTTTTAGATAGACTTTTACTTACTCCGGAAAGAATTGATGATATGATTTCATCTTTAGATGTTATTATCAATTTGGAAGATCCAATTGGAAAAATACAGGAGATGAAGATAAATGAATATGGACTTCTAATAGGAAAACAAAAGACTCCTTTAGGCGTTCTAGGAATTATCTATGAGTCTAGGCCAAATGTTACTCTAGACGCTGCTAGTCTTGCTTTAAAGTCCTCTAACGCAATAATCCTTAGAGGAGGCGAAGAAGCAATCAATTCTAATAGGGCAATTGCATCATCTATTAGAAAAGCTATAGAGATCCTAGATTTTAATCCAGACTTCATCCAGCTCATAGAAGATACATCAAGAGAATCTTCTATGGCATTAATGAGGCTAAATGAATATGTAGATGTATTGATTCCAAGAGGAGGACAAGGTTTAATTCAATCTGTAGTTGAAAATGCAACAGTTCCAGTAATAGAAACTGGAGAAGGAAACTCCAGTGTGTATATCGATGAGTTTGCCGATATAGATATGGCAATAAATATAATAGAAAATTCTAAATGCCAAAGAACTGGAGTATGCAATGCAATGGAATCATTATATATCCATAAAAATCTTCCAGAAATTTTCTTTCAAAAATTAAACTATTTAATTGATAAACATAATATAACCGTTCATGCTGAAAAATCATTAATGGATAAGATACCTTCTTCTATAGAAGCTGATGAAGAAGATTACTATACAGAATATTTAGCTATGGAATTTTCAGTTAAAACTGTGAATTCTTTAGATGAAGCTATAAAAGAAACCATGAAATATGGTAGTGGACATTCAGATGTTATAGTAACCGATAATTATAATAATGCTATGACCTATCAAAGAAAAGTAAATTCTGCTTGTGTATATATTAATGCTTCCTCAAGATTTACTGATGGTGGTCAGTTTGGACTGGGAGCTGAGCTAGGGATAAGTACACAAAAACTCCATGCAAGAGGTCCTGTAGCATTAGAAGAATTAACAAGTTACAAATATATAATACAAGGAAATGGACAAATTAGAAAATAAAAATCAAAAAGAGCTTATGAAAATTCATAAGCTCTTTTTTTATTATAGGCTTGGCGGGAGTACGTGAGAATCGAACTCACCCAAGAGGCTCCGAACCCCTCGCGCTGGTTTTGAAGACCAGAGAGCCCACCAGGACTCATCTACCCCCATAAACGATAGCCTATAAATTATATATTATTTTTTTGCAAAATGCAAATTTTTATGCAATTTATTCAGCGAATTCTCCTATATAGTAGCCTTCGCCCCATTTTGTCTGAATATATTGATCACCAGTAGTCTCATCTTCTAACTTTTCTCTTAATCTTCTTATATGAACATCAACTGTTCTTAGATGACCTTCATAATTTTCTCCCCAAATTTTTTCAGCAAGTTCATCTCTTGAAAAAACATGGCCTGGGTTAAGTGCCAAGATATAAAGAAAATCGAATTCTTTACCAGTTAAATCAATTTCCACACCATTTCTTGTAACAGTTCTACCAACAATATTAATTTCTAGTTCACCACAAACAAGAGTCTGTGATTTTTGTCTTACTTCTTCCTCGATCTTTTTAGAATCAACTATTCTACGAAGCACAGCTCTTATCCTAGCCTTTAATTCAAGAATATTAAAAGGCCTTACAAGATAATCATCCGATCCATACTCAAGTGCCAAGACTTTTTGTATATCATCTGAAACTTCTGTAACGACTATTGTCGGAATATCTTTTATTTCATTCATTTTCTTTTTTAGATCAAGGCCTGTACCATCTTCAAATGTCATGTCAATTAGTGCAAGGTCAAAATCTCGTTCTTTTATGGCATTTAATGCATCTTCAATTGTTGTATATCTAAAAATCTCGTACGATTCAGTTTCAAAACTCAGTAGTAATTCTTTACTATACTGATCATCATTGTTCACGAGCATAATATTAAGATTCATGTATCCTCCTAGATTAACTTACGTCCATCGTCCGTTCTTATTGTCAATCCTTCTCTATCCATATCTTCTAAAATAGCAAGGGCTGTTTTTCTATTAGTATTTAACAAATCTCTAGTCTCAGCCAAGCCAATAATATCATTTTCCTTTAAATATGCAATTATAGATTTTTTTGCCTTACTCAATTCATCAGTTTTTAAGACCATATCATTTTGAAGTATATAAAGCTCACCAGACGAAATCATTGACTTGAAAACTTCTTCTAAATCTTTTGTATTGGATCTATATTTAGCTGATAACTCTTGTACTATATTAGGCGAAGCTAAAAATTCCTTTGAATATTCTTCTATTATATCAGATTTCATCCTCTTGTGTTCATCATTCAAACTAATTTTAAAATCTTGGTGTTTTAAGTAGCTACCCATATCATCAAGCTCAGAATTATTTACTATAACATCTAAAAATAATTCCCCAACTTTTTTGTTAGCTTCTTTAAAATATTTAGATCTAATTTGTTCTTTTACCATACCTGGTCTTAGTGGGTAAGACTTATGAAAATCTTCTACCTCACTAGTTATTTTGCTAATTAAATCATCTGCAAACTTTTTATGTATTACATATGAATCATTAGTCATTTTTATTACATAAACTTTTCCTTCTTCTTCCAATGTTTCCACATAAGAATCAACCTCATCAAGGGATTTAGATTCAAGTTTAGCAATTTCATTTAATGAAGGGAAATGCTTACTATTTTCTCCAATTACAGCTTCGGTAACATCTTTAGCATCACCTGCGCCCATCAATTTAACTAGTTCTATATCTTCTTCGTTAAATCTCTTCTTTCTACTTGGATTAGCATCGATTACTTCTCCTCCTCCAACTGTTATCATAGGAGAGAATAATCTAACTATAAATCTATCACCTTTTCTTGCTACAACATCTTCTTCAAGTAGAATTTGAGCAACTGTTTCTTCTCTAGAAGATAAAACTTCTTTTTCTAAAAGAATTATTCTACCAAAAACTTCTTGCGTTCCTATATAAAGTCTAAGTCTAGTTCTATTTGTTAAGTCAAATGATAGATCAATTGTCTTTAGTTTGATATCTAAAATCCTACTAGCTTTCATACTTGCTACTGGGGCAAGCATTGAACCTCTAGGAGCATCTTCTTTTTTAAGACCTGCTAGGTTGACTGCTACTCTTTGTCCCCTGTATGCCTTATCTACATCTGAATCGTGAACTTGTAAAGACCTAATCCTAGTAACAGTGTCACTTGGGAAAACTTGTACTTCATCATTTACCTTTAAGCTACCAGAAATAAGAGTTCCTGTTACAACAGTACCATGGCCTGAAATTGAAAAAGATCTATCTATAGGAAGTCTCGGTAAATCTGATTCAGAGTTTTCATCTGAAATTTCAGATATTATTTTATCGATTTCATATTTGAGCTTATCTATTCCTTCTCCGTTTACAGAAGAAACTGGTACTATTGGTTTCCCTTCTAGAAATGTCCCCTTAGTTCTTTCTTTCGTATCTTCAATAATTAACTCTAACCAGTCATCATCTACCATATCAATTTTAGTTAAAGCAATAAGCCCATTTTTAATACCAAGAAGATTTAAAATTTCCATATGCTCAATAGTTTGAGGCATCATACCTTCATCAGCAGCAACAAGTAAGATAACAACATCCATACCCACTACTCCTGCAAGCATATTTTTAATAAATTTCTCATGTCCTGGAACATCAATAATTCCTGCTCTTATTCCACTTGGCAAGTCAAAAAAAGTGAAACCTAAATCAATAGAAATTCCTCTTTTTTGTTCTTCTTTTAATCTATCTGTATTGTGTCCTGTTAAGGCTCTAATTAAAGTTGTCTTACCATGGTCTATATGTCCAGCTGTTCCAATAATTACATTTTTCATCAAATCACCTCATATTTACTAGGGCTTTTCTAATTTCTGAAAATTCTTCTTCGAAAATAGTTCTCACATCTAATACTACACTTTCATTGTATACCCTGGCGATAATTGGGATATCCCATGCTCTAAGCTTTTCTTCGATTTTGCCTTCATTTAACTCATCACTTGATATAGAAACTCCATAAGATGGAAGCTTTTCAAGAGGGAGGCTTCCTCCTCCTACTTCTGATTCAGTTTTCACAATAGATATATCTAAACCTTCTATATCCTTAAGGATATCATATAAATCATTTGCCTTTTTCTCAAGCTCATTAGCTTGTGCTGTAAGCATATTGAGAACTGGTATTTTTTCGATTGCAAGTTCTTCATCTTGATAATATCTTAAGACTGTTTCTAAAGCTGAAATAGTAAATTTATCTACTCTTAAAGCTCTAGTCATATGATTTTTCTTTAATTTATCTATTATAGATTTCTTACCTACTATAATACCGGCTTGAGGTCCACCTAAAAGCTTATCTCCACTAAAGCTAACAACATCTACACCATTTTTTATTGAGTCCTGAACTGTTGGTTCATATTCCATTCCATACTTAGATAAATCAATTAAAACTCCTGAACCAAGATCTTCAATTATATATATATCATGTTCTTTTTTTAGATGTAACATTTCTGAAGCAGGAACATCTTCAGTAAATCCTAGTATCCTATAATTACTTGTATGAACTTTTAGTATTGCTGCTGTATCTTCTGTTATAGCATTTTCATAATCAACCAAGTGAGTTTTATTAGTTGTACCAACCTCAATAAGCCTTGCTCCCGAATGATTGCATACATCTGGAATCCTAAAAGCACCACCGATTTCTATTAATTCGCCCCTACTAGTGATTACTTCATGACCTTCTGCTAATGTAGAAAGAATAAGCATAACTGCAGATGCATTATTATTAACTAACATAGCAGATTCTGCACCAGTTATTTCAGCAATTAGCTTTTCAATGTGAGAATATCTTTCCCCTCTTTCTCCAGCTTCTAGGTCATATTCAAGGTTTGAATATCCACAAGCAACTTTAGTAATATTTTCCATAATTTCTTTTGTTAAAGGCGCTCTTCCTAAGTTAGTGTGCAAAACTACACCACTTGCATTTATTACTTTAACTAAATTATGCTGGTTTCTTCTCTCTAAAGCATTGGAAATTCGCTCTTGCATTAAATCAATTTCCCCTTTTAAACCTTCTTCATCAATACCATTTGCAATCAAATCTCTTAATTCATCAAGGGAAACTCTAATAGCATCTACAACTAGACTTCTAGTATTCTCATCAATTAATTTTTCTATGTAAGTCTCCTCTAAGATTTGATCAACCTTAGGGAGAATTCTGTATAGTGAACTCATTTATACACCTCTATTTTACGATAATATATTTATCTTGTTTTTCTACAACCCTACCTACTATACCATAAGGTAGTTTAGAATCTTTTAAGTTCTCAAGTAATAGTTCTGCTTGATCTTCAGGTAAACTTATTAAAAGACCTCCAGAAGTTTCTGGATCATATAGAATGTCTTCTACAACTGGATCATCAATATCAAATCTTGCATTATCACCAACATAAGCCCTATTATCATAAGAGCCTTCTGGGACAAGTCCCATCTCTGCAAATTCTTTTGCCCCTTTTAATACAGGGATATCAGAGGAATTAATCTCAATCGTAACATTTGCACCCTCAGCCATTTCATAAATATGACCGATTAGTCCAAATCCTGTAATATCTGTACAAGCATTTACTTTTAGATTATCCATAGCTCTTTTACCATACATATTTAAGGTCATCATTGACTCTACTGCACCAAGATAGATATCATCAAACTCTCCTATCAAACCACCTTTTAAAGCTGTGTTAATTATACCAACTCCGAGAGGTTTAGTTAATACCAAAACATCTCCTGGCTTCGCTTCAGAGTTTTTCAAAATCTTATCTGGGTGAATACTAGCAGTAACACTCAGGCCAAACTTAGGTTCATCATCTTGCACAGTATGTCCACCAACAACTAAACACCCTGCTTCTGCACATTTATCTGCTCCACCTTTGAGTATTTGATGAAGAACAGATGGTTCTAAACAATTTGGAAAACATACAATATTCATAGCAATTTCTGGTTCTGTACCCATCGCATAGATATCAGAAAGTGAATTGGCTGCTGCAACTAAACCAAATGTATACGGATCATCTACAATAGGAGTAAAGAAATCTAATGTTGTTACAATAGCCAAATCATCTCTTAATTGATAAACTGCGGCATCATCAGAACTTTCTATTCCTACTAATAACCTTGGATCTTTACTTACTGGTAATGTTGCTAATGCCTCTGACAAAACCTCAGGGCCTACCTTAGCAGCTCAACCAGATGTTTTTGCATGTTGTGTTAATCTAACTCTTTCACTCATTTAATTCACCCTTATCATTTCTTTAATTTCTTCAAAAGTTTTTTCACCGATTCCATTGACATTCATAATGTCTTCGATTGTTTCGAAGTTTTCTTCTTCTCTAAACTGAATTATCTTTTCTGCAGTCTTAGGACCAATATTAGGTAATTTCTGTAAGTCATCTAAAGATGCATCATTTATATTTATTTTTTCTTCTTCTGGCTCTGCTCCACTAATACCCAATATTTGACTATTATAATCTTCGTTATTATCGTTGATAGAAGGAACTCTTACCATCATTTCATCTTCTAGCTTTAAAGCTAGATTAATACTTTCTTGATCTGCTAAATCCGTAAATCCACCAGCCATATCTATTAAATCTTTCAGCCTTGAATCTGCTTTAAGTTCATAGAGATTAGGATTTTTTACTTCGCCTACAATATGAACAAAAATATTTTCGTTGGATATAATTTCCGAAGTTTCACTTTCGAAGGCTTCTTCATTAAATAAAGAGTTTTTACTTATAGCAGTAGAGGGCCTGTAAGATTTAATAGTTAATCCAGCAATAAATAGAATAATTCCAAGTAATATAAGTTTATCTTTATGTTTTTCAAACATATGCCCTCCAAACTATATTAGTTATTTTCTTATTATAATTTTACCGAAAAATGGAATGTTTTGCAAATTTGTAATATTTAAAAGATTATTTATTATAAGCACAGTTAGTTATTTCATTAACATAATAACTATTTAACATTTGTAAATATTTTCTTCTGCTATTGTTACAAATTATATATATTGGGTAAATTTTTACAATATATAGAGTTACCATGTTATAATAAAATTATAAAAGAACATAAGGAGGCATTATGTATAAAAATTATACTAATAAAGAACTAAGAAGCCTAACAAAAAAAGATATGGCTGGCAATTGGGGAACTGCAATACTATTAACTATTTTAGTTGGTGTATTAAGTGGATTACTATCACAACTTTTCACAGTTTTTACCCCAGCAACGACAACAATAGCTCCACCAATGACAGGTGATTCTGATGCTATGATATCCTATATTGTCAGTACCGCACAAACTAACATTAGAACAAGTTCTATCGCATCTATAATAGTAAGTGTAGTAATTTCTATATTTAATCTAGGTATAGACTTTGGATTTTTAGATGTAGTTGATGGAAGAAGCCTACAACTTGAACATTTAATAGCAGGTTTCAATAAAAATGTAGGTAAAAATATATTAACTATAGTAGCAACACAATTAATCATATCAATAGGTATGATTTTATTAATCCCTGGTATTATATTTAGTTATATGCTACTACCTGTACCTTACTTATTAAAAGATGATCCTGATGATAATGTAATGGATATTCTTAAAAAGGCAAAAGATATGATGAAAGGTCATAAATTCAACTTTTTCAAAGCAGCTTTGCCAATTTACTTAGTACCTATTGCTTTATTCGCTGCTTCTATAATATTATTAGCTGGGTTTTTATCTCAGGAAAGCTATGGAATAGGAATTTTATTATTTACAATTGGAATACTAGCTGGTGTAGTTGCTAGCTTCTGGGCTGATATTAAAATAAAAGCCCTTAAAGCTGAATACTATAGAAGAATATTAAATCCTATTGTTGAGTATGATGATTACGAAGAAGACTTTATTAACTTTGAAGATGTAACTGTTGATAAGGGCGGAGTATATGTAGAAGGTGAAAATAACACAGTAAATACGGAAGATGATTATAATTCTACAGACTACAATGATACAAAAGATATGGATTATAATAGCGAATATGGATACAAAGTTTCTGAAAATGACATAGTAGAAGAAATTATTCAAAAGCAAGATGATGAATTTAATTCATCAGACGATGATTATTATGTATCAACTAATGATGATTTTGAAGACGATGTAAATAATGATTCTGAAAACGAATATACCGATACTGAATTTATGGAAGATATGATTTTATTAGGTGAAGAAGACAAACTATTTGGAGATAATAACGAAGACTTATAAGTAAAAGAGAAGCTTAGCTTCTCTTTTTTTTTACTTTTGTTAATCCATAAATACATATTATAATTATAAATGACAAATTAAAAATGACCTATGTATAAATTACTAGGTCATTTATATAAAATTTTATCCAACGTAAGCTACTGCTTCTATTTCAATAACAGCATTTTTAGGTAACTTACATACTTCAACTAAGGCTCTTGCTGGTTTATGATCTTGGAAAAATTCAGCATATTCTTTATTGATTTCATCAAAATCACTAATATCTGTTACATATACATTTACTTTTAATATATCTTCTAACTTACCACCAGCAGATTTAATTATTTCTAAAACATTTGTTAGAGATGCTCTAGCGGCCTTTCTTACATCATCTGTTACTAATTCTGATGTTTCCATATCAATTGGAAGTTGACCTGAAACATAAACAAAGCCATTTGCTTTTGTTCCTTGAGAATATGGTCCTATTGCTTCTGGTGCTTTTTCAGTTTTTAATAATTCCAAAAATAATCCTCCTTAATTCCATAATCTTTCTAGATTATAGTATTCTCTTTGCTCATTTGTAAATATGTGAACAACAATATCATTGTAGTCTAAAACTATCCAAGAACCTTCACTAAAGCCTTCTCTTTGATTATCTGTAAATCCAGCCTCAGCCATTTTCTCTTCTACTCGTCTAGCTATAGCTTTTGTTTGATTGACAGTATTAGCTGATGCAATTATAAAATTATCAGCTATATCTGTCTTACCTTCTAACGAAATATTTGTAATATCGTGTGCTTTCACATCTTCACATGCTTCTATTATAATATCAAGTTTATTCAAAATCTACCCCTTTTTGTAAATAGTAATTTCTAGCTTCAACAGTTAATGGGTGAATTACCCTATTTCTTTCTATACAAATTTCCAAACTAAAATCCATAAGCTTAAGTACTGCTAAATTTAAATTTTCAAAGGCTATCTTTCTTATCTCATTAACAAAATTACCTTTTCTATTAGGTTCGCAGGAATCAGCTATATAAACGATTTTTTCTAAAGTTCCCATACCAGGTCTACCAGTTGTATGATAACATATAGCATCTAGTATTTCTTGATCGTGTATTTCAAAAATTTCTTTAGCTTCCATTGCTCCTAGAGCAGAATGAAGAATTGGAAAATACTTATCTAAGTCTTCATCAGGGATAAATGAGCTTATATCATATTTTTTTAGAAGCTCATCTTCTCTTTTTTTAGCTACATCATGTAAAATTCCAGTTAAGTATGCCTTTTCAGTGTCTATATTATACTGCTTAGCTAGATCTTTAGCTAATAATCCAACTCTCAAAGTATGTTCATACCTATTTTCAGGAAGAACATCTTTCAAATATTTTTCTGTATCACTTATAGAGATTTTCATAATCAATGTATTCTTTTATCCTTTCAGGAACAAAATATCTAATATCATGTCCTTTTTTTACTTTGTTTCTAATTTCGGTAGAAGATATTTCTATTATAGGGCATTTTAAAATATTTATCTCCTTCGCTATATCTTTATACTTATCTTGTAAGTAATAAAGGTTGGAAGTTCCTAGTCTATCAACAACTATAATTTTAACTTCTTTAAGAAGATCTTTATATTTATACCATCTTTCGATAGATTCAAAAGAATCAGCCCCCATAATAAAGAATAATTCATCATCATAAATACCTTTTAACTTCAGAATTGTATTATAAGTGTAAGAAGGCTCCGAACTATTCTCAATATCTGTATAACTCATTCTGCTATCATTTTCTATAGATAATTTTATCATTTCTAACCTTTGATAAAAAGGGGACTCCCCTTCTTTTAGAGGTTGATTACCTGCTGGCATAAAGTAAACTTTATCTAGCTTCATTTTTTCATAAGCATAACTTGCCATAATCAAATGTCCATGATGAATTGGATCAAATGTACCACCAAATATACCTATTCTCATATAGTTAACCAACAAATTTTTTATATTTTTCTAAACCATATTCATCAAAATCTTCCAAAGGAATAAAGTCTAAAGCAGAACCATTAATACAAAATCTATTACCACCTGTAGCCATTGGACCATCGTTAAATACATGACCTAAATGAGAATCAGAATATTTAGATCTAACTTCTACTCTTTTCATCCCAAGAGAATTATCTGTTTTATAACTTACTGAATCTTCGCTAATAGGTCTTGTAAAAGATGGCCAGCCACACCCTGCATTATATTTATTAGAGGAAATAAATAATGGCTTTCTAGAAATCTTATCTAAATATATTCCCTTCTTATAAAAGTCATCGTATTCATGCGAATAAGCTCTATCTGTACCATTGTTTTTTAGTATTTTGTATTCTTGTTCAGATAAGAGTTCTTTCAAATCTAAATCTTTCAAATGATCATCTGGCGTTAACGAAAGGTCAATATGACAATAACCAAAAGGATTTTTCTTTAAGTAATCAAGGTGATAATCTTCAGCAATAACAAAATTCCTTAATTTTTCTACTTCCACTGCTAAATCATATTGCTTTGATTTTTCCTTCATAAAACTTTCAATTACAGATAAATCTTCTTCATCAACATAATAAACACCTGTCCTATACTGCCTACCCCTATCATTTCCTTGCTTGTTCACAGATTCAGGGTCAATTATTCTAAAAAAGTAATCTAAAATATAATTTAAGCTTATAATCTTAGGATCATAGACAATCCTAACAGTTTCTGCATGGTCTGTTTCTCTTAATCTTTTATAGCTTGTTTGTTCAGTTTTACCATTTGCATAACCTGAAGTTGAAGATATTATTCCTGAAATTCTAGAAAAATATTCTTCTACGCCCCAAAAGCAGCCGCCTGCTAAATATATTCGTTTAATTTTCTTCATTTCTAATAACCCTCCTA
>CAYSPO010000016.1:0-26662 GCA_964432945.1 uncultured Peptoniphilaceae bacterium | reverse complement strand
TTTTGAAGAATTGGTTGTAGAAAATATCTCCATCCATATTCTTCTCCAAAAAATGCAAGAAAACTAAGAAAGAAATTAGGAATAAGAATAATAGCATAGACAATTTTCTCAATAGTAAAATATGAAAAATATTCATCTATTTCTCCACTTATCCAAGCTGTTGTAGCTATTCTTAGAAAGTAAAGAAGTATAAACAAGGATACCATAGATATTATTCTTTTTTTATTTCCAACATTTAAATTAAATAAAACTCTTTTTTTATATTTATCAGCTATCATTCCTATAATGAAAAATATATTACCTATAACTAAAAGTAAATTACTTACCATTGTAACAGGAAAATCTTTTATAAATAAAGATAAAATACTTGCTATACCAATAACACCTGATGTAACTATATAAATAATAAACGATACTTTAGCAAGCTTTGGATCATCTTTTCTTGTTATCATTAAAGCTATAATTGCTCCCAAAGCTGGTGTCATCATTTGAAAAACTGGGAACATATTAACATCTATTCCTTTTTTATTTCCATAATAAATTCCTATTCCCATAATAAAATTTAAAACAAAACTTATTAAAAAGAATATCTTTAATTGAATTTTTGTATCTGGATGAAATTCTTTTGTCTTTACACCAACATAGTTGTTTTCTTCTTCCATTTAGTCCTCCTTATAAGTGAAAATATTTTCCACCCTTGTTTCTAATACTTTAGATAATTTTAAGCAAACGGTAATAGAGGGATTGTAATCTCCTCTTTCAATTAAGCTAATGGTTTGTCTGCTTACCCCTACAAGTCTCCCAAGCTCTTCTTGGTTTAAACCTTTTTTAGTCCTATATTCCTTTAGCTTATTTAATAATGCCATAAATGTCACCTACATAATTTTCTTATCCTTTTCTGTAAATCTTTTATAAATGACAACTTTACTTGTCATTTGATATGTTAACAGTATATCTATGACAACTATATTTGTCAATAACAAATAAAAAAAGATCCTTAACTTAGAATAGAATCTTTTTTGCTTTTGTTAATTATTTTCTAATAATCTATATAGCAAATGAATAAACTCATCAGCTTTTACCTTATTATAAATAAAGGAGTTTGCTTCGTCCTCGTTAATATTTCTATCTACTAACAACTTTCCTCTTTCATAATCCAAACATTTTACCCTTGAGTATGCTTTAAAACCTTCCATTAAATTTTCATCTAAAATCAAGCCAAGGGTTAGAGGATCATGTAGGTAGTATTTTTCTTTATTAGAACAATTATTATTAAATGAAAAGTTATATTTACAAATTTTTTTTATAAAACCACCTACTTTAGGATTAAGTATTTCTAAAGCATCTAAATCTTTTTCTTCTAGAAATATTTTTTCCGTTATATCTAAAGGAATCATATGAATTAAAGTATTGGAATTATAATAAATATAATCAGCTGCAATAGAGTCAGCCCAATAGTTATATTCGGCAAACTCTGTTACATTTCCCCTAACTTCATAAGCTCCTCCCATAGAAATGATTTTATTTAACTTTACAAAAATTTCTGGTCTATTCTTTAATAACCAATATAAATTTGTCATTGGTCCTATAGATAATAAAACTACATCTTTATAAGCATTTAGAGAATCTATATAAAAATCTTCTAAAAAACTATTTATCTCTTCACCTTTATTTACATCTCTAGCTATTTTTCTATCCACAGGATGAGGATAACCTTTTATTATTGGAATGTTCCTATCTAATACATTTAAAGTTTCTTTAGTATTTTTATAAACATTTTCAAGATTATCATTTCCAGAGCAAATACTAATTCCTATAAGATTAATATCTTCAGATAATACTGCCATAATTATAGTAATGGCATCATCAACTCCAGCGTCACAATCAATTATTAAATTAATTTTTTCCATTATAATCTCCTATTTAGAGTAAGTAATTTCTTATATGATTTATCAATTCCAATTGCTCCTAACGGGGCAGTTATTAATATAGAAAGTACAGCAACAGACAAAATTATTTGTCCGCTATCCAGTCCCATAGCAAGAGGAACAGAACCTATAGCTGCTTGAACAGTGGCTTTAGGCAAATAAGCAATAATAATGAATAGCTTTTCTTTTGAATTTAAAGAAGTTTTTAATAAAGACAATATAACACCTATACAACGTATGAATAAAGCCAAAAGAATCAGTAATATAGCTTGTGGACCAGCTTTTAAGGTGTAAGTTATATCTACTGCAGCTCCAACTAAAACAAAAAGGAAAATTTCAGCACCTCTCCAAAGCTTATTAAAAGCAGATGAAAGATAAGTTACTTCTTCAATTTTGAGATTTTTACTTAAAACCATTGCCATACTTATAACTGCAAGTAATGCTGAAATACTAAGCTTAGATTTTAATAAATTTTCTATTGCTATTAATAAAAAAGAACTAGCCAAAATTATTATAACTTTGTTTACTTTATCTTTTTCATTGTAATTCAAAAAGTCGAAAATCTTAACTAAAACTTTCCCAGCTAATATTCCTAAAGTAATTCCCAAAATTATTGAAATAGGTATATCGATAAAACTTCTTAAGTTTAGAGAGTTTCCTAGAGCCATTGATAAAACACTGGTGAAAAGAACTATTACAAAGATATCATCTCCAGAGGCTCCAGCCAGTATCATTTGAGGAATTGCCTTATTCTTTCCATATCCCTTTTCAATTAAATTAACCATTCTTGGCACAACTACCGCTGGGGAAACTGCACCTAATACAGTTCCCATTAGACACGCATCTATGTAAGATATTGGAAAGAATAAAGGTGCTATGAGCGTATAGGCAAGTATTTCAAAACTAGCAGGAAGAAAAGTCATAAGAATAGCAGGCCTGCCAACTTTCTTCAAATCTGATAAATTTAAGCTAAGCCCAGCTCTTATTAATATTATTATAAGGGCTATCTGCCTTAAATCCTTAGAGATTAACAAGGTACTATCATCTATTAAATCTAAAATATTAGGTCCTATTAAAATACCTGCCAAAATCATTCCTATTATTCTAGGAAGAGAAATCTTTTCAAAAATTTTAGCAAATATTAAACCGATAAGTATAATATAGGCCAGCGAGCTTATCATATTACCTCCAAATATATATGTAATGTATATTCTCAAAGAAACTTTCAATAATCGAATATAGTAGTAACTTTCAAAAAATAGCTAGTGTAAAATACACTAGCTACCCTTAAATATACTCCTATATTAAATAGTCTTCAATTAGTTTTCCGATTTCAATAAAACCTTCTTCTAAATCAATAAACCTATTTATTATAGGAGAGTCTAAATCTAGTACACCATAAAATTCTCCATCTTTTATTAAAGGGATAACAAGCTCACTTAAACTTGCTTCATCACAAGCAACATGACCTTCAAAATTATTTATATCATCCACTCTTATAGCTTTTAAATCTCTCCATGCTTTAGCACAAACACCTTTATCTTTTTGTAATCTAGTGCAAGCAGGAAGACCTTGAAAAGGTCCGAGGACAAGCTCATTTTCTTTTAAAAGATAAAAACCAACCCAGTTAATCCTTGGGAGTACACCTTTTATGATTGCACTAATATTAGACATCAAGGCAAGAGAATCTTTTTCAGTTTCTAGCTGACCTGTAATTAAAAGCTTTATATAATTTATCTGATCTTTTGTAGACATTTTCTCTGTATTTTTTATTTTAATAGCCATATTCTCTCCTAAGGGTATGTTTTTTCTATAATTCATTTAAAATAATTATACCATTACTAATACCTATAATAAATTAACAACTCACACAAAGTAATAGTTTGTGTGAGTTGTTTTTATAGTAATATATTTACCATTTTAGATTTAATCTTCATAAATTCTTCATTTCCAATAAGATATTTATCTCTTGGTCTAGGGAAAGATATATTTATTTCCTCTATTATTTGACCTGGATTTTTGCTCATTATTAAAACTCTGTCTGCAAGCAATATTGCCTCATCTATATCGTGAGTTACAAAAATAATTGACGGTTTATAATGATTCCATAAGTCCATTGTAAGTTTTTGCATTTCTAACCTTGTTTGATAATCTAAAGCTGAGAAAGGTTCATCCATTAGGATTAAGCTAGGTTCCATAATTAGTGTTCTAGCTAAAGCTACTCTTTGCTTCATTCCTCCAGATAGCTCAGAAGGATAATAATTACCATAGTCAAAAAGTCCTATTTCTTCAATATATCTATCAACTTTTTCTTTAATTTTATCTTTAGATATTCCCTTTATTTTTAATCCATATGCTATATTATCAAATACATTTAACCAACTAAAAAGAGCAGGTTCTTGAAAAACAAATCCTCTTTCTGGAGAAGTTCCTTTGATCTTATTTTTTTCAAAATAAATCTCTCCATCAAAATCTGGTGATATTCCACCGATAGCCTTTAATAATGTTGATTTTCCGCACCCACTTGGACCAATAATACTTATTATTTCACCTTTTTTCAAACTCATATTTATATCTTGTAAAATAGTATTTTTGCCATAAGACAAATTGAGACTTTTGACTTCTAGAATATTTTCATTTCTTATCATTATCTAGCCTCCTTTGGTCTTATCTTGTGATATATATAAACAAGTATCATATCACTTAACCTTCCCCATAAGGCTATAGTAATCATACACACTAAAATCATATCCACATTTCCAAGCATTCTAGAGTCCATCATAACTGCGCCTAGGCCTTTACTTACACCTGTTAACTCACCTAAAACCAAATATGCCCAACAAATTCCCATCCCTAATCTAAGTCCATTAAAAATACCTGGGATAGAAGCTGGTACAATTATAGTTCTAAATATATCCATAGATTTAGCACCAAGAACTTTGCCAGCATTAATTAAGATTTCAGGTATATCTTTTACAGCTCTTAGAGTATTTAAGTAAATCGGAAAAAAAGCTGCTAAGGCAATTAAAAATATAGTTGTTTTATTTCCTACCCCAAACCAAAACATTGCTATAGGAAACCATCCAATTCCAGGTATCATACGAATCATATTTATAAAAGGATCAAAAAGTCTTCTAAATATAGACATATATCCTGTTATTATGCCAAGTCCTAAGCCAAATATCCCTGCTATTAAAAATCCAATTAATACCCTATATAAACTTGCTATGGAATGTGTTAAAAAAGATCCAGAATATGGTGTTAATCCTTGGAATCCTGTAAGAAAATCCCATAGTTTTAATATAGTATTTTTAAAAGATGGGATAAGATATTCAGGTGTAGAAAATATTACTGGTAAAATAATCCAAGATAAAATAAAAAGAATAGGTACTATAAAATTCACGAAATCAATCTTATAAAATTTCTTACTTTTATTTATCTTCATTTTATCTATAAATTGATCCTTCAATAAAACTTGTATCAAACATAGCATCAATATCAGGAACTTCATCAATTAAATTTAATTCCTTCATTTTTTCAGCTAATTTTCCTACCCTATCTTTGGTATCTTCAGTTATATACCAAGAAAGTTCCATATTTTCAATTGATTTTTCTAAGTATTTTCTTTCAGTTCCAAACTCTGCTGCTTTATCTATCCATTCATCTTCATTTTCCATATAATATTTACTTGCTTGTATATGCATATCAACAAGTCTTTGAATTTTTTCTGGATTTTCATTAATCTCTTTTTCAGTAGTTATCATAGCAGCATTAATATATCCAATACTATCGTCAAAATAAGGATACTGAAGAACCTTACCGTAACCATCGATTTCTGCAATAGAAGGATATGGCTCTCCACTTAAAAAGGCATCTATAGAGTTTGAAGCTAAAGCCTGTCCCATATCAAAAAAATCTATTTTTTGTAAAGTTACATCTTCATTAGGATTTAGACCAGCTTTAGTTAATGTTTCTAATAAAAGTATATGGTGCATAGTACCGGGAACATATGCTATATTTTTTCCTTTTAAATCTTCAACTGATTTTACTCCACTATCCTTTCCTACAACTAAAGCAGAATATTTTTCAGTCATAGTAGCTACCACTTTTACAGGTTCTCCTTTAGATGCGGCCATTATAGCAGTAACCCATGTTGTACCTGTAAAATCTAGATTATCTGATAAAAGTGCTGTTTTCATATCTCCAGGATTGGTAAACGGTTTAACTTCAACTATCTCACCTTCTTCAGCAAACTTATCATAAATAAAAGGCTGAATTGTTTGAGCTGTTTTCCATGTTCCAGTAGTCATCTCTAGAGATTTACTATCTGACTTATCTACTTTTTCTATTTCCTTCGAGTCTTCTGACACTTTACTTTCTGAAGCAGATTCTGTTGCTTCTTTTCCTTGACACCCCGTTAAGATTCCAAAACTAAACCAAATGTCAAAATTAAAATTCCTAATTTTTTCATATAACCTCCTAAATTTTTATTTAAAACATTTATTTAATAAAATGTTTCTTGACTAAATATCCATGCTTTTTTAAAGCTTCTTTAGCTTTTTTTATATTTTGCGAATCCCATTCATTATAAATAATCCCATTTGCTCTAGGTATAGCTCCAATATCTACTACCAAACTATTTGCTCCATACTCTGAAGCAAGGTTATTTTTAGGATGAATTATAATATCATTAATATAATCCTTACTCATAACCCGAAAAATGGCAGTTATCTAGGCAATTCTTTCCTCTGAACACATACCTAAATTATATTTCTTACTTCCCTCAACTGCTACTCTAGGCATAATTCCAGATACCTTGGTTCCTTGTTCGACAATTTCTATCATCCTTCTAGCTAACTCTTCATTTGTATGCTCAGGTCCTATTGGCTCAAGATACTGAGAATGTATTAATTTCGAATTGCTTATTTTCTTTATTGCATTAATTCTTTCCTCAACATTAAATTTTGTATCTATACCTTCCCTAAGTCTAAAAGCATGGTAAACCATATCAACACCACAATCTATCAATTTATCTATATTCATAGTGTTTGAATTGCCAGTATTAACAGTTAAACAATAACTACCAGGAATTTCTTCTTTTATTTTTTTTGTATAATATGTAAGTTTATCAAAAGAATAGAATTCAGTAGTTCTTAAAACCAGCCAATCAACTCCTTGTTCTGCATAAGAATTAGCGAGGCTCATTATTATTTTTTCATTTAATTCAATAGGTATATCTTGTTTATTCCATTTTTCTCCCATAGAACAAAAATCACAATTCATTTCGCAATTTACATAGTCAATCCCAATAGCAGACCATATTTTCCCAATATTTCCTTGTTGTCTTGCTATACTTCTTGCCTTTTCTCCAATTAAATTAACTTCTATATCAAAGGGATCAATTCTTAATAAATTTACTAAATCGTCAAACTCTAAATTTTTATCTTCATAAACCTTGTCTAATGATATATTTAAATCTTTCATCATTCCTCACTTTTAAATTATATTAATATTTTCAAAACATTTAATTAATGTATTTTAATTATCATTTTCAATAAATATATTATCATACTTTGATTATTTGAAATTAAAAAAGCCCTATATTTATTAGAGCTTTTTTTACAATTATTATTTAACATATTTACTAATATATTCTTCATAACTAATAGATTCATCTCTATAGCTACCATCTTCAAAGATTTCTATAATTCTATTTGCTAAAGAGGAAACGAATTGGTGATCTAAAGAAGTAAATAAAATATTAGATTTATAGGATATTAATCCATTATTTATAGCCTCAATGGATTCCAAGTCTAAATGATTGGTAGGCTGATCAAGAATTAAAACATTTGATGGTTCTACCATCATTTTAGAAAACATCATTCTAACTCTTTCTCCTCCAGATAAAACATTAGCTTTTTTAGTTGCTTCATCGCCTGAGAAAAGCATTTTCCCTAAAAATCCTCTAATGAATATTTCTGATTGTTCGTTGGAATACTGTCTTAACCAATCTATTAAAGTACAATCAACTCCATCAAAGAATTCTGAATTATCTTTAGGAAAATATTCCTTGCTTATTGTCTGTCCCCATCTATAGTCACCAGTATAGTCATTACTTTTGCCATTAATGATGTCAAAAAACTTACTGATTGCTATTTCATTTCCAATAAAACCAATTTTATCATCTTTATTTATTCTAAAAGAAAGATTATCTATAATTTTATTTCCATTTTCTTCTACCGTTAAATTTTCTACATCTAAAATATCATTTCCAACTTCTCTTGATAAATTAAATCCAACAAAAGGATATCTTCTAGTAGAAGGTTTAATATCATCAAGGGTAATTTTTTCTAAAAGTTTTTTTCTTGAAGTTGCTTGTTTTGATTTAGATGCATTTGCAGAAAATCTATCTACAAAAGCTTGAAGTTCTTTGATTTTCTCTTCTTTTTTCTTATTTTGTTCTTTAAGCATTTTACTTGCTAGCTGGGAAGACTCATACCAGAAATCATAATTACCAGCAAACATATTTATTTTTCCATAATCAATATCTACCATATGAGTACAGACTTCATTTAAAAAATACCTATCATGAGACACAACTAAGACAACTGCATCAAAATTAGCTAGAAAATCTTGTAACCATAAAATAGCTTTTAAATCCAATCCGTTTGTAGGCTCATCTAATAAAAGTACATCAGGATGACCGTAAAGTGCTTGTGCTAAAAGCACCTTTACTTTATCTGACTCTTTTAAATCTTTCATAAACTTATTATGCATTTCTATTGGTATACCTAAGCCTTGTAAAAGCGAAGATGCCTCAGTATCTGATTCATATCCTCCCATTTCAGCAAATTCTGCCTCAAGTTCTGCAGCTCTCATACCATCTTCATCATTAAAGTCAGCTTTCATATAGATAGCATCTTTTTCTTTACCTATATTATATAATTTACTATTTCCCATCAAAACAGTATCAAGTACCTGCTCATCATCAAAGGCATAGTGATTTTGGTTTAACTTAGATAGTCTTTTATCTTTTTCCAAAAATACATTACCATTTGTAGGCTCTTCCTCTCCTGAAATTATCTTTAAAAATGTAGACTTACCTGCACCATTCGCACCGATAACTCCATAACAATTTCCTGGAGTGAACATAAGATTTACATCTTCAAACAGCTTCCTTCCCGGAAAAACTAAACTTAAATTATTAACACTTAACATCCTATACCTCCTAATTAATACTCAAATATTATACCATATATATAATAAAACATATTAAGACAATTTATAATCTTTACTTATATATAAATATTTTATATGCTTTATTTTAGCTTTATAGATTATAAACGCTTATACCCACATAACTCTACTAATACTTTACTAAACTACTTATAAAGTGGATTAAAGGTAGTTATAATGACTTTTGGGTATAAGGATAGATGCAAATTATGACTAAAAATTATTCATCAAATAAATAATGATTTAATAATCTAATATCCAATAAAAAAAGACCTCTTTCGAGGTCTATATTTTTTTAATAATTAGAAGCATTATAGCCGCTATCAACAGTTAATTTATTTTCTTCTGCTGAATATCTTAAAAAAGTTTGAGCTAAGTAATTTCCTTCTTCATCACTATATGTTAAAAGAATATTAGGTTTTTCCGAATTTAACTTAGTTTCTAAAAGTATTGCATCTTGATCAGACATATATACATTCAAGTATTCTTTACCTACATTGTAAACATCTTTTTCTGCATCATAAGAAATCTCATTAATCCTAAGCATGCCATGATAAATTCTTGGAATAATCAGAACTCTTTGTCCACTTGTCGGAGTATTTATAATAGTAATATTAATATTATTTTCTTGCTCAATTTCATAAAGTTCTTGATTAGATTCCAGTAAATAAACATCATTTAGGATTCCATTATATTCAGGATTATTTACTTTATATTTAGGTGTCTTTAGTATTTTAGAATCCTTTTCATCTTGATCAGTTTCTGTCTTATCATTAGAATCTTTATCTAATGGCTTTACAGTTATCTTTTCTACATCAGAAGGTGATATAGATGCACTTTCTTTTTCTAAGTCCTCAGGTTTTTCATTTGGTTCTGGATTTATATCCTCAGTTTCCATTTTATCTAAAGGCTTTTTTTCTGTATTTGTTATAATTTCCTTTTGACCTTTATTATCTTCAATAAATTGGGACTCTTTTGATACCTCAGTATCATCTATATTAGTATTTTGATTTGGGGCACAAGCACTCAAGCCTATGGCCATTAAAATTACAAAGACTCTCTTCATATATTCACTTCCTTAGCTCTAATTATATAACAAGCAATCCCCATTATCAACAAAGAAAAAAAGAACCAAATTCTTTGAATTTGGTTCTAAATTTTATTATTTATTCAGCAAGATATCCTGCTTCTAATAATATTTCGTGAGCTGCTTCATATTTACTTGTATTGATCATGATAACAGGTCCTGTACATCCCATACCTGAGCTAGCGTAAATATCTTTAGCCCATAATACTTGAACAGCATCTTCTAATTCAAGTATGTCAATTCCATGCATTTCATAATCAGTTACTTCTTGTTCTGGCATTTTAACTTCTTCTTTTGGTTCAGAAGCTTTTTTGTCAGAAGCTAGAATACCTTCTCTAACTGCATCTAAACCAGCTTTTTTAGCTGCTTCAAATGTTTCTGCGTTTACTTTGTTGATATTACCTTTAGCAACATCAGCACCATAAGCAATAGCATTAGCAATTACAGGGTATCCAGAAGCTCTTGAAATAATAAGAACAGTTCTGTCGTATCCTTCACCAATTCCAGGTCCATATCCATAACCATTAGCTTCGAATCCTCCACCAGTGTTGAATGATCCGAAAATTTTCATTAGGATATTTCCTGTTAATGAATCAGTAACAAGCACATCAGCTACTCCTTGGATTACGTCGTTACCTCTCATTAAAACTCCACCGTCTGCTCTGTTAGATTCAGCAAACTCGAAGTTTAATCCATTATCTTTAAGCTTTTTGAAAGCTCTTTCAACTTGGTTAGCTCCGTCTACATTAAGGATACCAACTTTAGGATTTTTAATACCAGCAGCTGTTGCAGCAATGATACCATAGATTCCATTAAGAACCATTCCTTCAATCCTATTAGTTGAAGATGTTCCTGTAGTAGTAGCAATATACATTTCTTCAGCATAAGCTGGTGTAACTACTCTACCAACTGTTGAAACACCAATTGGGAATGAATAATGCATTGTAACACATGAATCAATCTCACCAGAATCTAAAAGCTGTTCCATAACTTCTGCTGCCTCATCTGCAGAATTTGCTTCGTATTGTGTTAATTCTGAGTCAACTTTTGGCCCTATTAATACAACTTCCATTGATGGGTCTTTTCTTTGAGCTAATTCGGCACCTTTAATTACATTTTCAGTACCATGTTCGCTACCAATTGTAGTAACACCTACTACAACTTTTTTACCGAAAGCACCTGTTTCGATTCCGTCAGCGATTTCTTCAAAGACCTGACCAACTAATTTTTTTATGTCAGTCATCTTATCACTCCTACTCTTCATCTGCAAGAAGGCTTGAAGCAAAATCTCTTAGTGATTCAGCAACTAGTTTCTTGATTTCTTCAGTTGATGCTCCGCCAGCACTTTCTTCTGATCCTTTTCCATCATTTCTTTCAATAATAATAGAAATACCATCAAATAAACTTGTCATTCTTCCTAAGAAAAGTGATCCTTTTCCTACGATCATAATTCTGTTTACTCCACTGTCTGGATCCATTAACTCATCATGTCCTTCTCCAAGGTATGGAACACCTGATGGAATATGACCTTGAGTTGGAGCAAATCCTTCTACTCCGTGGTTTTTAATGAATCCTGGCATATCAGCTTTTTCAATATGACCTTTCATTACTCCAAGAGCCCCAATCATTTTCATGTTAGCTTCTGGAACATCTCCTGCTCCTGCTGGAACTGTGATGTCAGAGTTTTGCATTTCTGTTGAGTATCTATCTATGTCAGTAATTTTTAGTCCATTTTCTTCAAGTACATCTACCATTAAGGCACCTGTAACTTTTTGTGGAGCTGATCCAGTTCCTACAGTATGCTTACCAACAAGGTCGTTTCTTAAAATTGGAGAAACGCCATCGTCTTCACCGATATAAGCAGCAAATCCACCGATACAGTCTTCAAGAATTGGAAGACCTTTTTTGATATGGTCTTTAGCGTTCATACCAAGCTTAGCTGTACATCCACCACCAACGATGATTACATTTTTGAAAGTTCCAGCTTTAACTAACGAAGCAGCTGAAATTAATGTATGTGCAGGTCCAGCACAGAATCCTCTAACGTCAGATCCAGTAGCATTGATAAGACCAGCTTGTTCTGCGATAGCTTTAGAGAATGATCCACCACCTCTTTGGTTCATATCTCCAGCAGCTTCTTCAGAACATTCCATTAAATAATCTACGTCTTCTGGATTAAGATCATTTTTGTGTAATAGTTCTAAAACTGATGCAAGTCCTGAAGCCTTAGCAACTAAGTTTTCAAGCATTACATGAGCTGATAAGTTTACGTCTACGTCGTGTGCTCTTGAAACAACACCAACTAACTTGTCATTAGTATCGTATAGTGGTTCTCCACCATCTTCTAGTTCTTCTTCAAGCTTGCTAAATTCATCACCTTCACCAAGTCTTGCAACTAGGTCTTCTCTATAAACAGGATTTTGGGAAAGTGATTCTTTAACCATTGCTGTGAATTCTTTTTCAAGCATAACCAGTTCGAATTGGTCAACGATTTTGATTAGACCATAGAAATCTTCTTCAGTCATGATATCTCCACGTTTACCAGCACTAGATGCATCTTTTAGATACTTATCATCATCTGACCAAGGTTTTGGTACCTCTTTAAGTTCTTTAGCACTAATGTTTCCAATATAAACTTGGTTAGGAAGATAATTAACTGCTTGTTCGTAAGTTCTTAAATGTTTAGGTCCTTCTTTTAAGAATTCTGAATCTTTGTTAACTATCATTTCAGTAGTAGCAGTTGTACCATTTCTAAATACCATACTTGGAGTATGAGCTAGAAAGTAACCTGCTCCTTTTAATACTGCGTTTGCCATTAACTAAAACACCTCCGAAATTATTTTCAATATTTTATCTAAATAAAAGGGTGATTATCAAATCACCCTTCCATTACCTATATTAATATAACATATCTTCGTCAGTTTATAAACTATTAGTTTAGAATACTGAGTTAAATACAGTTTGTTCAGTTACTTCAGTAGTTAAAGCTCTTAAAGCTTCGTCTACTATTTTTTGTCTTAATCTATATTCTTCATCTGGATCTAGTTTTGGATTTCCTAGCGGATGAGGAATAGCAACTGCAGGAACAATTCTGTTAGCTCCTACTGTTAATGAGATAGGTGTTACTGTACATATATGAACTACAGGTAAACCAGCTCTTTCAACTTCTTTATACATTGTTGCACCGCAACGTGTACAAGTACCTCAGGTTGAAGTTAAAATAACTGCATCTACACCGTCAGCTACTAATTCTTTTGAGAATTCTTCAGCAAATGCTTTAGAATTGTTTACTGATGTACCGTTTCCAACAGTTGAGTAGAAGTAATCATGTAATTTACCGATTTTTCCTTCTTTTTCATATTGTCTTAAAACGTCAACAGGAATAACTCTATCCATGTCATGGTCTGCATATGATGCATCATATCCACCATGTGCTGTTTGCCATTCGCCTTCAACTAAATCGTCGATTCCAGCAATGCTATATTTACCATATCTTGATGCTGATGAAGCTTCAATATGATCTGGGTTACCAAATGGAACTGGTCCACCTGATGATACAATAGCGATTGTTGCTTTAGAAAGATCTTTGATAGCTGGGTTAGGGTCAACATTATCAAATACTGGCATTGGGAATTCAGTTTCGAACTCTTCTCCAGAAATTTTCTTGATAAGCATGTTAACAGCTCTTTCTCCACCAGTTTCTTCTACCCAAATATTCTTTCTAATTCCTCTAGCATGGTAGCCTTCTTCTTCTGGAGAACCAATTTCTTCTCCGTCAACAAGTTTTAATCCAAGTTTTATAATTGCTGGGATAGCTTGTCTCATACCTACGGCAGAGTCTGCTGTCTTTA
Source organism: uncultured Peptoniphilaceae bacterium (assembly GCA_964432945.1). GTDB lineage: Bacteria > Bacillota > Clostridia > Tissierellales > Peptoniphilaceae > CAYSPO01. The sequence continues at coordinate 12,560 of CAYSPO010000016.1, read as the reverse complement.
CAATATAAACTTGTTTTTTGTACATATCTGCACCTGGGTTTTCTTCGTACATACCAGTGATTGCAGGAATACCTAATTTTTCTTGTACTGCTACTGTAACGCCACCTGCTGCAACACCATAACGTCCTGCGTTGAAAGCTGGTCCAGCGATTACTAGATCTGGGTCATATGATTTAATTAATTCAAGTACTTCAGCTTCAGCTTTTTCCATGTTTTCTCCAAAATAGGAGTCTCCACAGATAACTGTACCTACTACTTCTCCTCTATCACCTAGGGCACCATTTATTGCCATACCAGGACCTTTAGCCCCATCAACTTTTGATGGCGATACATGAGCCATTTCTTCTCCACCGATACCAGCGTAGAATTGGTTGATATAGTGAACTACTCTTAATTTACTCATACTTGCCTCCTCTCTCTCTCCTTATTTAAAATTGTGTAAATTGATCTCTAATACCTGAAATAGTTTCTGCAATAGTGTCAACGTCTAATACCATTTCCATCATTCCGATTTGGTCGTCATATACACCTGCGTCAACTTCATCTTTAACTGCTTGTTCTGTCGCGTGATAAACTCTAAGTCCTAACTGGACTCCTGCTAATGCACCTGCGTAAGTTGGGTCTCCTCCAGAAACTGTTTCGGCGTTTAATCCTGAAGAGTCTGCTTCTGCTCCTCCAAGAATAACTACTACGTTTTCTGCGCCATATTTTTCTGTAAGTTCCTTAACCCTCTTTTGATTCTCTAGGTCCATTGCTCCTGCAGCGGTTCAGACAAAACACTCTGTAGCTGAAAAGATTACTTCAGCAGGAGTTGTCTTAATGCATTCTTCAATAGCAGGGCCTGGAATCCCATCTCTATCACCAATAACAATAACTTTTGTAGCATCTGTAAATATTGTCATTATGCACATCTCCTTTCTCAAATAAAATATATAAATTTTTAAGCCAAGCTCATACTATGTATGAGCTTTGCTCAATATACGTCTACTAATTAATATTGTGTAAATTGATCTCTAATACCTGAAATAGTCTCAGCAATGGTGTCAACGTCTAATACCATTTCCATCATTCCGATTTGGTCATCATATACACCTGCGTCAACTTCATCTTTAACTGCTTGTTCTGTCGCGTGATAAACTCTAAGTCCTAACTGGACTCCTGCTAATGCACCTGCGTAAGTTGGGTCTCCTCCAGAAACTGTTTCGGCGTTTAATCCTGAAGAGTCTGCTTCTGCTCCTCCAAGAATAACTACTACGTTTTCTGCGCCATATTTTTCTGTAAGTTCCTTAACCCTCTTTTGATTCTCTAGGTCCATTGCTCCTGCAGCGGTTCAGACAAAACACTCTGTAGCTGAAAAGATTACTTCAGCAGGAGTTGTCTTAATGCATTCTTCAATAGCAGGGCCTGGAATCCCATCTCTATCACCAATAACAATAACTTTTGTAGCATCTGTAAATATTGTCATTATGCACATCTCCTTTCAAGATAATTTAATAATATTTTTACCATCTAATAGATTTCTATTAGAATCCTCTAGCTGACATCTTATTGAAGCCAAGCTCGTTTGTAGCACCAGTAATTGCTTGAATTTCTACCTCTATTGTTCCATCTTCTCTCATAGACTCGTCAGATCCACCTGAAATAGTTTCTATGAAATCTAATGTTCCAATTACTTTATCCATTTTAGGAAGTACAATTACTTCGTTTGCGTTTCCAGCAGTTACAACTGCATCAGCTGCTTTATCAGCATCTGCTAATGACTGGCTAGCGCCGTCTCTTCCTGCGTATTCGTCAGTAACGATAACTTGAGCGATTCCTTTAGCAGCAATCTTCTTTGAGTTCATGATAAGGTCTGTATCTGGGTTACCGAATCCTTCCTGAGTTACGATAGCTCCATCAAGTCCTAAGAATTCAGCTAATTTAGCTGTCATGTTAGAAGATCTTTCTTTGTCTGCAAGGTAAACATTTTCGTTAGTTACAATTGTACCAACAAAGTTAATATCTTTTCCATGTCTAGCATATAATGCTTTAACAACTGGATTATTTACTTGGTGGTAAGTTGTATTCTTGTCACATGCAGATACACAGTTTCCTGAGATTATAGCTCCATCCATAGATTCTGTTGGATAAAGAATTGTAGGAATAATTTGCTTTCCGTCTACTCCATAAACATAAGTGTCATGAAGAAGTCCTTGTGTTTGAATCATTTGAACGTATCCAACAACTGGTAGGTCTGGATATTCAGCTAATTGCTCTTGGAATGGTTTAGTTTCATAAACTTCTACTTCATCTGGTTCAATATCTCTTGCAGCTTCTCCAAGATATGTTGCAACTTTAAGTCCAGCCATTCTTACTGCTTCTTCGTTAGCATAAGTGTTAATTCCTTCTGCTCTTTCAATGTCTAAAACAACATTGTTTAATTTTGAGAATGGTGTAAAGTCTGCTCCTGGGCCAGTCATATCGATGATTCCTTCTTGGAATCCTACGATTTTACCTACAGTCATAACTGCAGCACCGCTTAATACATGAGTTCTTCCTGAACCAACTTGTTCTACTCCGTTGATAATTCCTGGGAATACTCCACCTGGACCATCAACCTTAACTCTTGGCTCAACAACGTCTTTAACTGGTGTAATTCTTATTGATTCACCAGGTCTTGCTAAGTGTACGTCTACGTTAACGATATGTTCGTCTTCTTTTACTAAAGCAATAATTTCTTCTTTATTTACATAAAGAGTACCATTGTCTACTTTAGTTTCCTCTCCAAATTGAACATCTGTGATGTTAACTCTTCCTAATTCTAGACGCATATAGTCACCTCCTGAGGTTAATAAAATTTATATATTTTAACATGGCCGATTCCACGTTAAAAACTTATTTATCTAAATCTCTTCCTGCGAAATGAGCTGCTATTGCTCCATCCGATACAGCCGTTACAACTTGTCTCAAATTCTTAACTCTAACATCACCAGCTGCATAAACCTTATCTAGCTCTGTTCTCATATCTTCATCAGTTGGAATATATCCATATTCAAGATTTAGGTGTTTTTTGAAGATATCAGTATTAGGCAAGTATCCTATAAATACGAATACACCAAATAACATATCTCCATCTCTAGGCTTAACAATTGTTTCTTCGCCTGTTTTATTATCTACTATTGTCATTTCATTTAGCAAACCCTTACCTCTAAGTTCAGTAATTGATTTATTATAGTAGATTTCTATTTTATCATGGGCTTTTGCCTTATCAGCAGTAACCTTATCACATGTCAGTTTATCATCTCTTACAAGGATTGTTACTTTTTTGGCAAACTTAGTTAAATAGAGGCCTTCGTCAACAGCTGAGTTGCCTCCACCAACAACATATACATCTAGGTCTTGGAATAAAGGAGCATCACATGTTGCACAATAACCCACTCCCTTGCCAGTAAACTTCTCTTCACCAGGGACTCCTAGTTTTCGAGGAAAGGCACCCGTTGCTATTATAACTGCTTTAGCTTTATACTCTTTTTCTTTACCCATAATCAATTTAATTGTATCTTTTAATTCTACAGATACAACTTCATCTTTAACAATCTCTGCTCCAAACTCTTTTGCTTGTTTGACCATAGCAGATATTATTTCTGATCCTGAACTATCCGAACTTGTACCTGGATAGTTTTCTATTATATTGGTTTTGATAGCTTGTCCACCTGGTTCATCTTTTTCAATGACTAAAACTGAATTTCCTTGCCTAGCTCCATAAAGAGCAGCTGTCAATCCAGCAGGTGCAGCTCCAATAATTATTATATCATATACCATTCTTTTCCTCCAGTACATATCATTAGCTTTCCTTATGATATATATCTACCCTGATAAATGATACCTAATCAGTAGGATATACAAATATTACACTTTTAACCCAGATTAATTATATCTTATAGATATTTCTTTGTAAAGCTACAAATCCCATGATTTAGAGATTTACAAAGTTAATCTGCCTAAGGACTTCGTATAAAACAATTGCAACTGAATTTGAAAGATTAAGGGATCTATCAGATGAATGTACCATGGGAATTGTAATCATCTTTCCCCTTGCATATTCTAAAACATCTTCAGTAAATCCACAAGACTCAGATCCAAAGATTATATAATTTCCGTCTTTAAATTCTATATCAGTGTATTTTTTATCTGTTTTAGTAGTTGCGAAGTAAATTTCAGAATCTACTGTTTTATAAAATTCTTCAAAGGAGTCGTGGACAATTAAGTCTACTTCATGCCAATAATCAAGACCTGCTCTTTTTAAACTCTTATCGTCTAATTTAAAAGGAAAGGGTCTTATTAAATGTAGTCTTGAATTTGTTAATAAACATGTCCTTCCGATATTTCCAGTATTATATGGAATTTCTGGTTGGTTGAGTACAATATTAATCATTTGCCCTCCTATTGATATATTCTATTATATCATTTATTTATGATTAGTCAATATATATTAATTTTTGTTATGCTAATTTTTTTATTAATATTATCATATGTAAATATTCCTTTAGAAACACCATAAATACAATAAAATTAGAATTTATATTTGTATTAAAATTTTTTAACAATTTATTTTTTTAGTTTTCCCTACATATTTTTATGAATATTCTGATAGCTATTTAATATAGACTTAAATAATTCGACAAGTTATTTAATTATTTTGCATTAAGGAAAACTTTTAATTTTAAATTAATATAGTCTTTTTTATGTTTATATATTATTAAATAGTAAAATTAATCCTATATATAAGGTAGATTATTAAAATATCATTTTTTATATATTAAAATTCTAATTTATATTAAGATATTTTATCTTTTACTTAAATAAATTCTCGCTATGCAAAGATAGCAAGAATTTATATTGAAGATTATTTTATATTATCTTTGTAGTCCATTTGTTCAGTAATAGGACAAACATATTCTTTACCAGCTGTATTTAATGAAAATTCTTCTTTTGTATTTTCTACAAGTTCTGGATTCTCAACGAGTTTTTTCACCCATCTAACCATAGCTTCAGCTGCATATAACATACCTTTGTGACCTATAGACATTCCATTACAAGAGACATTGTCCCAGCTGTGATTTGGAGCTAGGCTATTTTGAGAAGCTGTTAAGAAGAAAACTAAAGGTACTATGTGTGAAACATCACCTACATCTGAAGATCCACTTATATTTAGTTTAACTCTACCTAAGAAATCTGTATTAATAGATTTATAATTAGGATTTTTGCTAGCAATTTCATATTTAGGAGATTTTTTATTTATCTCTTCTGCAAAGTTTAATTCTTCCTCTGTGAATTCTAACTGTGGTGTTTCATTTAAAGCTTCTACTAAAACATCCATTAGTACACTATTAGGAAGTATTTCATAGCACCCACCTAATTTTTCTACTTCGTATGAAGTTTCTGTCATTATTGAAGCACCTTCAGCACACTTCACTAATCTTTCAAAAGTTTCTACAGTTAATTCTCTATTCGCTGCACGTACGAAGAAATATAAACTAGCTGAATCTGGGACTATATTCGGTGCTTTCCCAGCATCTTCATATATATAGTGAATTCTTACCCCATCTTGAACATGTTCTCTTAAATAATTTGCTCCAGTTGTCATTAATTCAGCTGCGTCAAGTGCTGATCTTCCATTCCAAGGGTCTGCTGCTGCATGGGCAGTGACACCTTTAAAATGAAATTTTGCTGACTCGATAGCTGTCATAGTTCCATCTACTACAACATTGTCATTCATAGGATGCCAAGCTATTGCTAAATCTATATCTCTAAATGCTCCTCCTCTAGCCATATAACCTTTTCCTAGTAAAAGCTCTTCAGCTGGGCATCCATAATAAACTAACTTAAATTCATCTTCAGAGTCCATTCCTTCTTTAAGAGCTAATACTGTTGCAAGTGGAGAAACTCCTAATAAATTATGACCACAACCATGCCCAGGTTTCCCTTCTTCTAGAGCTTTTTTTTCAGTTCCTACTTCTTGACTCATTCCAGGTAAAGCATCATATTCACCTAAAAAACCAATAGATGGTCCCCCAGTTCCATAAGTTGCTCTAAAAGCTGTTGGAATTCCAGAGATTCCTTCTTCAACTATAAATCCATTGTCTCTTAAAGTGCTTGAAATTAAATCTGCAGACTTATGTTCTTGAAACGCTGTTTCTGCAAATTCCCATATTTTCTTAGATATACTTGCTATATTCTCTGAGTTATCTTCTAACCATTGTAAAGATTTTTCTAAATTCATACTTTCTCTCTCCTTTTGAAATGACAACGATATCAATATCCTTGTGAACATATATTTTTATTTTTACTCTTTTGTATTATATTTATTTATTTATGAATTGTCAAACTCTCACACAACCATTGTTATCTCGTTATATTATAATTATTTAGATTAAGTTGATTGTTTTTTTGTCTAATTCTTTTTTATGAAAACAATATCAATTCACGAAAAAAAGTAGTCCCTGAGGACTACTTCTGGTTTTTATATATTTAACTAATTTCCCGCTGGTGGATATATAGTATCCCCTAAATAAATAACTTCTCCAGTTGCCTCGTTTTTCTTATAAGCAGAATATGAATTAGATCCAATTTGTTCACTAAATATAGAAACATCATAATTTTTTACATTTGTGTCTCCATATATCTTGAATTGAATATATCCAGGTTCATAATAAGATCTAATTAGAATTGGAAAATCAAAGTCATTTCTAAAAGCTAGGTCTGCAGAACCATATTCAATTGCTGCATCTAATCCTCCTGGCGAGTATGACATAAACTGCGTATGAGGTACTCTATTTATTATTTGAAGGTCTGCTCTTAATACTGCATGATATAAACAAGTAGAAGTCTGACATACTCCTCCACCCATTCCATCAACTTCCTTATTATTTTCATCAATAACTACAGCCATTTGATATCCCTTATCTGAGGTGGTATCTCCTATATAATCATTAAAAGAGAATGTTTCTCCTGGTGCAAGTACTACTCCGTCAAGAGCTTCTGTTGAAACTCTGATATTTTCTACTCTTGCCCAAAAACCGGTCCTAAAATAACTTTCTCCTGAGCCTATGACACCATTAACTCTCGCTGCTTGTTCTTGAGCGTTTTCTACAGTTTCTACTATATTAACTGGAATTTCAACTGTATAAGTTTCATCTTCAATAGCTTTTACAAGGCTATTTTTTAATTCTTCCTTATTTACATTATAGCCAGTTTTACCATTTTCAGCTATGACTTTTCCATTATCCCAATCGTATCTATATTCTGGATAAACTGGTTGGATATAAATATCGTCAGATATTTCTTCAATTATTCCATTCATTTGGCTCTCTTGAAGCTCAACTTCTGCAGGAACATCGACAGGATTATTTTTTATATCTTTAATTTTCTCTAATCTTTCTTCATCTGTTCCTTCTCTTCCTAAGGCTAAAGCATTTTTAGAAGTTTTTTCAATATCAATATAATAACCTAAATCTTTTAGGGTATAGGTAAATTCTTTATCTTCATATGTTAATTTTACTTCTTGATTTAGTTTGTTTTCTAATTCTTCTTCAATTAAAGGCTTAACTGATTGCAAGTTTGTTCCACTTACATCAATTCCCTCTATAGTAACCCCTTCATATATTAATGATGAAGAAAGAAGGTCTTTATCATCAGAATAATTTAAATCTAATTTTTCATTTACATTTGGTAGTGATTGAACAGATGAACAACCTACTAAAAATACCAATACTAATGGTAATATCTTTTTCATTTTCTCCCTCCTTATTATCCTTGTTCTATCACTTGATCAACTGCTGGATAAACAGTATCACCGAGATATTCAACCTCGCCTGTGGTTAAATTTTCTCTATAAGCACTCCAGCCTGATCCCACAACCCCATAAACATCTATAGCTTCCTCTCCAGAGCCTAAATCTGAACTATAGACATAGTTTGTATAGTATGGAATATCATAGTTCCAATGTGAATAAATAGCATATTCATCAGTTTTTTTACTTGTGTCACCCCAAATTTCAAAGGATATTTCCCCTTCTTGATAATAAGTTTTAACTAAAACCGGAAAATCATAAGGGTTTTTAATCTTTAAATCTATAATTCCGTAGTCTACAGCAGCATCTAGTCCACCTTCTGAATATGACATAATCAAAGTATGAGGGTGCCTTTCTACTATTTCAAGTCCAGCATAAAGAGCTGAATGATATAGGGCTGTCGATGTCTGACAAACTCCTCCTCCTAATCCAGGCTCTTGAGTAGTACCATTTATAACTACAGCATACTGATAACCTCTTTCTAAAGGGGTATCCCCTATATAATCATTAAAAGAAAAAGTTTCGCCTGGCTCTATTACCACTCCATTAAGTTCATTAGTTGATACTCTTATATTTTCCACTCTTTCCCAAAACCAAGGATTGAAGTTAGAAACACTGGAGCCAATCGGCCCATCTACTGACTCAGCTAAGGCTTCAAGCTCAGGATTAATTAGAACTTCTTTGCTAACAAGTTCAATGTTTAATTCATCTTCTAAAGAAAGCCCTTTTAATTTAGCTATTGCATCTTCTATGTCAATTGTTGAACCTGGATTACCTTCTCCTGCCTTTAATTTATCTTCATCAGCATCATAATAAAGCTGACCTCCAGTTGCATCAACTTTAACTTTGCCAGAAATTTCTTCTAGATATTTTTTTGCTATTTCTTCATCTTGTTTTAATTCAAGATTTATTGAAATTGGACTTGATTTTAATTCTTTGATTTCTTCAAGTCTTTTTTCATCTTCGCCTTCTCGTGCCTTTGAATATGCTTCATCTATTGATGACTTATAATCATAGCTATATCCTAGTTCTCTAAAACTTGGAATGAAGTCTTCTTCCTTATATTTCAAGTTAACAGTTTTATCTAAATCTGCATCGTATTTTTCTTTAAGGAGCTTTTCTGCAACTAGCTTATTAGCACCTGCCATATTAACCCCTTCGATATCTATACCTTGGTAGATAGCTAAAGATTTCAAAAGCATATCATCGTTGAGTTTGCTTTGATTATATTGTTTTGTACCTGAATTATCTAAAGAACTTTGGCAAGCAACAAGACTTGCAGAAATTAAAACTATAGAAATAATTTTCTTCATTATTTCCCTCCATTATTAAACCAAAAACAAATTTGATTTAAACTACATTCTTCACATAATGGTCTTCTCGCCTTGCATACCCTTCTACCCAAAAAAATTAATCTATGGTGCATATCAGTCCATGATTCCTCAGGTAAAACATCCATTAATTGTTTTTCTGTATCTTCTACATTCTTCGCATTAGCTAAACCTAAGCGGTTAGAGACTCTAAAAACATGGGTATCTACTGCAATCGCTGGCACTCCAAAAAGGTTAGATATAACAACATTTGCAGTTTTTCTGCCTACTCCTGGCAACCTCATAAGTTCTTCCCTTGTCTCAGGAATTTTTCCACCATATTCGCTAACTAGCATTTCACATGCACCTATAATATTTTTGGACTTGGAATTATAAAAACCACAAGTTTTTATTCTTTTTCCTAATTCTTCTTGCCCAATTTCCAAGTAATCTTCTGGAGTTCTTAACTCCTTAAATAATTCCTTAGTTACCTTATTTACTCTGACATCGGTACATTGGGCAGATAAAATGGTGGCAATTAATAAATCTAATTCGCTTTCATAGTCTAGTTCAGTGGTAGCTTCAGGAAACATATTCGTTAATATATATATAACTTCTTGTACCTGATTTTCATCTAATCTATTTTTCATTAATACTCCTCATAATTCGAGTAACAAATTTCAACATTATAATTTTCTTCTATAAATTTATAAGTATCCTGATAAATTTTTTCTATCAATCTATAATCACTAGTAGTTATTGCACAACTTATCTTAAGAAAATTATAAACTTTCCCTTTATCACACTGACATACGGAAAGTTTAAATTTCTCTTGAAGCCTTGCTATTATACTCTTAGTAACTCTTCTTTTATTTTTGAGAGAATAAGAATCATAAATTTTTATGTCAAAAAAATATTTTCCAAAATACATAGCCTCTCCTAAAAAATGATAGTAAAAAAACAAATCACTACTAGAATAGTACACATTAAATAATAATACAAGATTTTTATTGAATAATCCCTATTTTTAGGATTTTATTCATAATATATTATAACCTATTTTCATCTATAATACAGACCTTTTTTCAAAAAAATTAAATAGTTCACAAATAATAAATATAATTCCCTAAAATTTATTAATTAGTTAACATCTGCTATAATAGATTTATGGAGAGATGTTATGTTTAATATTAGAAGAAAGAATTTTTCAAAACTAGATATATTATTGATTTTATCATTTTTATCTTTGGTAGGTTTAGGTCTGTTGATATTATATAGTGCAAGCTTATCCTTGGATCATGTAAGTTTAAAATCCCAAGTAATAGCAACACTAATCGGATTTGCTCTTATTATCCTGCTTTTATTTGTGGACTATGACTTTCTAAAGAAAGCATCGAAATACCTTTACATATTGGGTATATTTTTAATGATTTTAGTTAACTTTTTTGGTACAGGTGCAGAGACTTGGGGTTCAGATAACTGGCTAGTAATTGGACCAATAAGTTTTCAACCTTCTGAATTTATGAAAATATTTCTTATTTTAGGCTTAGCTTGGTATATTGATAAAAACCATTCAAAATTTAACGAACCACTTACCTTTATCAAATTAGCTGCCTTTGCTTTATTACCAGTTATACTAATTCTAAAAGAAGACTTTGGAACAGCCTTAGCAACTGTTGGAATTTTAATTGCAATGTTTTTTACAGCAGGAATAAGTTGGCGTTATATAGCCCTAGCAGTAGTGAGTGTTATTGTTGCCCTGCCAATTGTTTATACAAATCTAGATGGATATCAAAAAGATAGAATACTAGATTTCCTCGATCCAAGTCGAGATATAGCAGGATCAGGCCTACAAGCTATGCAAGGTAAAATAGCAATCGGATCTGGGATGCTAACTGGACGGGGTTTATTCAAGGGAGTTCAAACTCAAAATAATTTTATTCCTGAAAAACATACAGACTATATATTTCCAGTTCTTGCTGAAGAACTAGGTTTTATAGGAGTTGCTTTAACACTTTGTTTATATACACTTTGTCTATTAAGAATTTTAGATACTGGTAAAAAAGCAAAAGATGTTTATGGAACAATGATTTGTATGGGAGTTTTTGGACTTTTCTTAGTTCACATATTTGAGAATATCGGTATGACTGTAGGAGTAATGCCTGTAACTGGAATTCCACTACCTTTCTTTTCATTCGGAGGAACTTCCCAATTAGTTAATTTAATTGCTATTGGTTTAGTTCTACATGTAAGAATCGAAAAAAATGAATTAGAATTTTCAAATTTCTAATAAAAAAGGTTGATACAAAATGTATCAACCTTTTTTTATTCAAATGCTGCTTTTACAGCAGGGTGAACTATTTCACCATTGTAAGTATTAATTCCAGTTTTTAAAATCTCGTCATTAAAGATTTCCTCATCATCTAAGCTTGCATATTTAATTAAATAATCAGTAGTAACATTTGAAAGAGCATAAGTTGATGATCTTGACACAACTCCAGGTATATTTGCAACAGCATAATGAATAATGTCATGTTTTATATAAATTGGATCAGTATGAGTAGTAGGTTTGTCCATTGTTTCAACACAACCACCTTGGTCAATAGAAATATCTACAATTACTGAACCTGGTTCCATTTTCTTAACCATATCTTCAGTTACTACAATAGGGCTTCTTGCTCCTGCAACTAAAACTGCACCCACAACTAAGTCTGCTGATTCTACTGCTTTTCTTACATTATAATCATTAGAATAAACCGTTTCTAATTTTGATCCATATATATCTGCTAGTAGAGCTAGTCTTTCTACATCATTATCTAAAACAGTAACCCTTGCTCCGATTCCTAAAGCAGTTCTAACTGCACCTGTTCCTGCAACCCCTCCCCCGACTACAACTACATGGGCTGGGGCAACTCCTGGAAGCCCTTGAAGTAATTTTCCTTTTCCACCTCTGTGGTTAGTGAGAAAAACAGATCCTTCATTTACTGCAAGACAACCCCCTATTTCGGACATTGGCTTTAATAATGGAAGTTTTCCCTCAACTGCTACTGTTTCAAAACTAATTCCAGTAACTTTATTTTTCTTAAGGGCTTCGGCAAGATTTCTATCAGCAGCCATATGAAGGTAGGCGAATATTCTTTGGCCTGGTCTCATAAGTTCATATTCTACTTCTATTGGCTCTTTAACCTTGAAAATCATTTCTGATCTTTCCCATAATTCTTCTTTACTATCGACTACTTCAGCGCCTGCCTTAACATAATCTTCATCCGCCCTACCTATTCCTAGGCCTGCTCCTTTTTCAACTAAAACAGTTTGACCTGCCTTTATAATTTGAGCGACTGCAGAAGGTGGTGCTGCTACCCTGTTCTCTTGGTCTTTTAATTCTTTTGGTATTCCTATTATCATAGCCATCCCCCTCT
>CAYSPO010000015.1:27260-28602 GCA_964432945.1 uncultured Peptoniphilaceae bacterium | reverse complement strand
ACTTTTCTTCATTAAAATTCCTCCTTAGTTTTAGTTTGCGAAATCCTTTTCAAGAATTTAATACAAATCATTGCGATTTGATTAAATGAAATGATATCACATTATTGCTTTAAATTAAAGACTTGAGAACTTTTTTTAATTATATTTACTTCATATTATATACACAAGGTATATTATTAAAGGAAGATAAGTTATATAAATATCACAGATAGATTTATTTTCACATTAATAATAAGAAATTTCTGTTTTATAAATGTTATTTTAATTGAATTTATAAAATAAATCTATAAAAAAAGTATTTATTTTACAAGATAAAACATTAAAAATATGTAACAAATAAAGTCATATAAGTAGTAGTTTGCCAATAAATATAATTGATCGTATTATAAGTAAAACAATGACTAATAATATGGGAGGGAATATGTTAGCTGCAATCAATTGTAAAATAATTTTAGAAAACCATAACATTTGGAAAAAATTAGAAAAAGAATTTTCTATAAAATACCTTAATACAAAAAAATTATCAAGAGATGAAGTTATAGAAGAATTAAAAGGTATTCAATATGTTCTAGTAGAGTCCTTTAATATAGATAGAAATATGATTGAAGAATTAGGGGAGCTCAAATATATAGGCGTGTTAGCTACTGGCTACAATATGATTGATATTAAAGCTGCTAGTGAAAATAAAATAACCGTAACAAATATTCCTCATTACGGATCTGATTTAGTTGCTCAACATACTTTTAGTCTTATTACAAGCATTACTTCTAATATTAAGTTTTACGATAAGCTTGTTAGGGAGGGGCAGTGGGATAAAAGAAAAGCTTATTATGATTCAACTAAACCTATTATTGAATTATCAGGAAAGACACTTGGGATTATGGGTTATGGAAATATTGGAAAAAAAGTTGAAAAAATAGCACACTCTTATGGACTCTCTACTATTATATATGACAAAGTTAAATTTAATGCTGAAAATCAAGTTAGCTTAGATGAACTTTATAAACGCTCTGATATCATAAGTCTTAACTTACCATTGAATGAAGAGACTAAGTATATAATAGATAGAACTGCTATAGAAAAAATGAAAAATGGAGTAATTATAGTCAATACTGCTAGAGGAGGCTTGATTGTAGATGAAGATTTAGCAGAAGCACTAAATACGAAAAAAGTCTATGGGGCGGGACTAGATGTAATTTCAAGAGAGCCTATAAGCATGGATAATCCTTTATTGGAGTGTGAGAATGTTATTATAACTCCTCATATAGCTTGGGCTTCAATTGAAGCAAGATCTAGGTTACTTGAAACTGGTTATGAAAATCTAAAAAAATTTATAGAAGGA
>CAYSPO010000015.1:0-27160 GCA_964432945.1 uncultured Peptoniphilaceae bacterium | reverse complement strand
TATTGAACCATAACTGCTGGAACTTTATACATATATTCTTCGTTCATAGCAAATCTTGGATTATGATGTGCATAAGCCTTACCTTCAATTTCCATAGGATTTTGTAAGAAGAAAAATGCTCCAGGTTTTTTTTCAAGATAAAATGCAAAATCTTCTCCACCCATTAGAGGTTTTTTCATATCTACTACACTTTCAGGGAATAGTTTTTTTGCACTTTCTTTTACTTTATTTGCTACTTCTGCAGTATTGATAACTGGAGGTGGTTGACGGAAAAACTCATATTTTACTTCTGCTCTAAAAGTTTTGCCAATTCCTTCTGCAATCTCTCCAAGACGTTTTGCTGTCATATCTCTGACTTCTGGTGTTAATGTTCTTGTAGTTCCTTCTAAATGAGCAGTTTCTGGAATTATATTGAAAGCTGAACCAGAGTTAAAAGTACCAAAAGAAATAACAGCTGGGTCTAAAGGTGATACTTCTCTTGAGATAATTTCTTGTATAGCAGTTACCATATAAGATCCTATAGTAATTGGATCTATAGAATTTTCTGGTTGAGAACCATGGGAACCTTTTCCGATTATGTCAATAGTAAACTTATCCATTGTAGCCATTGTAGGTCCATCACAGAATATAAGATCCCCTGGCTTAGTTTCAGAATCTATAATTAAATTACCATCATGACAACCTAAAACTTCATCAACTTGTGCAAATTCTTCTGAGTTAGCTATTTCAACAGAACCATTACCTAATTCTTCTGCTGGTTGGAATATTAGCATAACTCTTCCGTCTAATTTATCTTTATTCTCTGATAATACTTTTGCTGCAGTTAATAATTGAGCAGTGTGTGCATCATGACCACAAGCATGCATTTTTCCATCTTTTTTAGATGCAAATTCAAGTTGGGTTTCTTCGTGAACAGGAAGAGCGTCCATATCAGCTCTTAAAGCAATAGTTTTTCCTTTATTTTCAGGATTTATATATCCTATCACAGCTCCTTTAAAGTTTCTGTGATGTTCTATTCCAAATTCTTCTAGTTTTCTTGATACGAAATCACAGGTATCCTCTAAATCAAAACCAACTTCAGGGTTTTCATGAAGATGTCTTCTCCATTCTATTAAATCGTTCTCATGCTTTTTAACTTCATCTAATATATTCATGTTTCCTCCTTATATTTCTAATTAACAAATATAAACTACTAATTTTCTATAATTTCACGCCACAATTACTTATAAAAAAATTACAAGAATAAATATATAATCTTGTAATTTTTTTTATTTCTACTTACTTTCTGACTTTTTCCCATCCATTAAGAAGCCGAATGCTACTGTACCAAATACCATTAAAGGTACTAAAGCAAATGGTGGTAGGTTAGTGAATTTAATTAATACGAATCCAATAACTAAAGCAAAAGCACCATATTTAGGATTTTTAATTGCATTCATACCAAACATTGCTCCAAAAATTGCTGGTGAAACATAGTTAAATGCTTCAATTACAATTGGTGGGAAAAGACTCATAATCCATACACCAGCTATTGCTGCTAGAGAAGTGAAAAATAAGTTTGTAACAACTGATCCACATATTCCAAGAGTAGAAACAAGTTCTGCTTTTTTAGTTCCAGGAACTGTTCCAAGAACTTGTTGTGAAATTGCTGAAGCTGGTACTCTTACATTTCCAATATTCCCTGATAAACAGCCGATGTATGTACCTGCTAGTCCAAAAACTGGGAAATAAGATATTGGTTCTATAACTGCATATATTAAGAATACTGAAGCTATTAAGCCCCAACCAGTTAGTATATCTTGAGCTGCTGGTTTAGCACCATAAACAAACCAAAGAACTAAACTTGGTATAAAACATAATAGAATACAGAATAAATTTATAAATCTACCATATTTGATTATTGGTCGAGTAAATTCTTGATCATATTGTTGATTAATACTTTGTTCCATTATTACCCTCCTTATTTTACTATCATGGCAGCTATCATACCGATAATCATAGCTAGTCCAAGAGTAAATTCATTTAGTTTAGGATATTTCTTTCCTAATTCAGTTAAAAGTCCCATCGATACTGCTGCAGCAACTACTGCGGCTAAAATAGGAGCTTGTCCTGGCTCTAATCCTTTTACAGCTTCATTTACTGCAAAATAACCGAATGCTCCACACATAGCTGTTATTGATAAGATACCTAATTTTTTAGAATCTCCACCTGTCACTTTTGTGCTAATCCTATCAAGTTTATCAGTAAATAATCCTGAGGTAAATAGCCAAGCGCTACCATTTAGAGCCATTACCCAAGTAGCAGTTGCATAGTTGATAAGATTGTAGTTTGGAGCTCCAAGAGTTGTACCTTGTGCTTTTGCCGCCATATTTGCAGCTGCAAGTTCTGTAGGAGCAGCACCAATTATAGAAAGTCTCATCCAGGAAATCGGTGCTCCAATAGACGCCATTAATCCTAACATTACGATGAATACCCCTAGTGATGGTCCGATAGCTGAAGTCATACCAGCTTTAAAAGCTCTAGAAGCATCTTGCTCAGAAAGGCCTACTAGATGTCCTGCATCTTTTGCCTTTTTAGAAAATATAGCTGCTTCTGCTAAAACAGCTAATACAACAGGAACTACAGATAGCCACATAGGTAAACTGTTTGCAGCTTCCATAAAATTATTCATAATAAATCCTCCTTTTTATTATTTAATTATAATGAAATAATTTGTATAATAAATTCATTGTAAAATGAATTCATTATAAGAATTACTTCTAATCATAATAAATCGATTTCATATAACTTATTATCGTTTATTTGCAATACTTTGTAATATTACCTGATTGGTTACAAAATCAATTATAGCTTCTTTTTTTTTGTACGTCAAAATTTTTTGTTTTTAAAAACGATATTTTGTATAAAAACAATATAAAATATAAATAAATGTTAAAAAACTATATTCATAAAAAGTCCTTATGTATATATAAACAAGGGTTGTGATAAATTTAATAAATATTTATTAAATTTATATTATAAACATAAATATATTAAATAAAATTAAATAAAAATTTATAGAAAAGGTTTATTGCGAAAACTTAAGAATATTTATTATGTTTTTGCATTTAAAGTTTTTTGTTTAGACTTACTTATTTTAGATATAAGTAAATTAAGTTAGATAAGAACTTTATTTAGGAGGGACCAATGAATAAAAATATTTTACAAGGAAATTGGAAACAAATTAAAGGAAAAATCGAGTCTGAATGGGGAAAATTAACTAATGACCCAACTGAACAAGCTTTAGGAAATATTGAACAGTTCAAAGGTTATTTACAAAAGCAATATGGCTGGACTGAAGATGAAGCAAAAAAGAAATTATCTAACTTTGATAAGATGATGGATGATGCATCAGGAAGTTTAAATGATGCTGGTAAAAAAATTGATGATATGTTTAAAAAATAATAAAAATTAAATTAAAAATAAAGAGTAACGTCCTTTTATTAGGAGGTTACTCTTTTTGTCTTCTATATTGCTATAGGAATATCATATTTAGTTTTATCTGGTTGGTAGTTTTCCATATAAAAATCATCAAGACTTATATCATAGAAATTTTCTGGTCCTTCTCTTAATTTTAAATTAGGAGTAGGGTAGGATGATTTTTTTGTTATTATCTCATTTGCAATATCTAAATGCCTATCATAGATATGAAGGTTTTGTATAAAATGAACAAATTCTCCAGGTTCATATCCAGTATGCCTACATACCATAAGTAAAAGAGCATAGTATTGAATAGCATTTATTCCGCCAGGAGAAGCTGCAGCTATAAAATCCCCACTTCTTTGGATAAGAGTTAGATTTAATCTATTCTCTACAACAGTCCAAAGAGTCAAAAATGCACAGGGGATAAGTCCCATATCTTTCATATCTTCCATATGAATCATATTCATAATGTGTCTTCTATTTAATGGTTGGTTTTTGATGTTTTCTAAAAGTCGATCTATTTGATTTGTATTTTCTCCAGTTTCAGGGCTTATAAAATTTTTGCCTATTTGGTATCCATATGCAGTCCCAAGAGAACCTTCTTGATTTGCCCATTCGTCCCAGTAATTTACTCCATATTTTTCTTTTAATAGTTTTACATCAGGACTTTTATCTTGATAAATCCATAGGATTTCTTTTATACCTGCCTTCCAAGCAATAGATCTTAGGTTAGTGATTGGCGTCTCACATTTATTATACTTTACGAAATATTGAGGTATATATTGAGTATAAGCTGGCTGGTTATCCGACCACCTTGGCCTAACTATTCCGTTTTTTACATTCTTTTCATTGTATCCATTGCTTTTTATATCTTCTAAGGCAGAAATATATAATTCATCAACTCTAGTCATAAATCCTCCTTAATTAAAGTCTTTATAAATCTTTTCTAAAAATCATATATATATATAGTAATCATATAGGAGATTTATAGTTCTATAATTTTTTTGTTTATTAATTATATCACATATATATTATGAAGGAAGTAATTGAGATATTTTATGTAAAGATTGAATAACAAGAGAATTATTGTTTGATATTTTACTAAAAGAAGGAAACTAGTAAATTACTAGATTTAGTTAAAACTTGGATTTATAATTTACTAGAACTTAACTTATATATGTATGAATGTGAAATAGGCTGATCTTATAATTGTTTAAATAGATGATTATAAATTATAAAACTAATTTATTTATTTTAACTTTAATTAATATTTTTTAGCACTTTACAATGATTAGATATAGTCAATAAAAAATGTTACAAATTATTAATGAATTGGCAAAAGATTAACAATTGTTTATTATTCTATACTCAGTATAATGTTAAAAAGTTAGCTTAATTGCCTTTATTTACAAATTATTCATAAATAGTTATAAGTTAATTTAAACAAATGTAAAAAATAGATAATAGTTTTATTTTTATCAATAAATCGTGAATATAAATTCTTTATATATAATATATATACAGTTAAGAAAACTGACGAAATATTGTATATAAAGCATTTAATTGATAATTCATGATAAGAAAGTCGTTTAATAGCAGTTTTAATTGATATCCAAAATCAATTAACCTATTTTCTTGCATTTTTGTAAAATATCTTCGTTGACTTTATATTCAAATTAACATACTATAAACTTATGTTAATTTAAGTTTTTACTATAAGAAAGACTTATAAGTATAAAAAACATTACATAATAAATCTTTTAGGAGGATGTATGGAAGCTTTTGACGTTAGTTCTAAGAAAAAAGAATTTGATGATTTAAAAGAGTATATCGATAGAGTTGGTAAAGAACGTGGTAAATTAATGAGTATTTTACACCACGGACAAGAAGTATTTGGTTACCTTCCAATAGAAGTACAACAATTTATTTCTAAGGAAACTGGTATACCTCTATCTGATATTTATGGGGTTGTTACTTTTTATTCTAACTTCTCAATTGACCCTAAGGGTGAATATGAAGTTGGTATTTGCTTAGGAACAGCTTGTTATGTAAGAGGAGCTCAAGCTATAGTAGATGAATTTTCAGAAAGACTTGGAATTGGTGTAGGTGAAACTTCAGCCGATGGCAAGTATTCTATAGTAGCTACTAGATGTATTGGTGCTTGTGGTCTTGCTCCAGTTGTTTCAATAAATGGTGATGTTTACGGAAATCTTAAGAAAGATGACGTAAAGAAAATTTTAGAAAATTACCAAGACTAAGATTAGGGGGATAATTAAGAATGGATACTTTAAATTTACAAGAAATCAAAGATAGAATCTTACCTACAATGTCTTTAAGAAAGAAATTATGGTCAGATGTAGATTCTGTTTATGAAAAACAAATTTTAATTTGTTCAGATACAGGATGTAAATCTTCTAAATCAGATGTATTAGAAGAAACTTTTAGAGAAGAATTAGAAAAAAGGAATCTTACTGAAAAGGTTGACGTTAGAAGAGTTGGATGTTTTGGTCTTTGCCAAGCTGGTCCAATTGCTATCGTATTTCCTGGAGAAAAATTCTATGCTTACTTAAAGCCAGAAGATGCAATTGAAATCGTTGAAAAAGATATTGTTGGTGGAGAAACTGTTGAAAATCTTCTATACCAAGAAACTCTTTCTGAAGGTGCTTTAAAAGGTCTTTATGATGTAGAATTTTATGCTAAACAAATGAAGTTAGTTACTGGAAACTGTGGTGTTATAGATCCAGAAAATATAGAAGAATACATAGCAGTAGATGGCTATGAAGCTTTACAAAAAGTTATAACTTCAATGACACCTGAAGATGTTGTTAGTGAAGTAAAAGCTTCAGGTCTAAGAGGTAGAGGGGGCGGTGGTTTCCCTACTGGTATTAAGTGGGAATCTACAGCAAATACTCCTGGTACTGAAAAATATGTTGTACTTAACGCCGATGAAGGTGACCCAGGTGCTTTCATGGATAGATCTATACTTGAAGGGGATCCATTCTCAGTTATAGAGGCTCTTACTATTGCAGGATATGCAGTTGGTGCAAACCAAGGTTTCATTTATATTAGAGCTGAATATCCATCAGCAGTTTCAAAATTAGAGCATTGTATAGAAATTGCTAAAGAACATAACTTAATCGGAGACAATATACTTGGTTCTTCTTTTAGCTTCGACTTAGATATCAGACTTGGTGCTGGTGCTTTCGTTTGTGGTGAAGAGATGGCTTTAATTGAATCAATCGAAGGAAAAAGAGGAATTCCTAGAAATAAACCTCCATATCCAGCACAAGTTGGACTTTTCGGTAAACCAACATTAATTAATAATGTTGAAACTATGGCTAATATTCCAAGAATTATTAGAAAAGGTTCAGATTGGTTTAAGAGTATAGGTACAGAAACTTCTCCTGGAACTAAAGTATTCACTTTAGGAGGAGATATTAATAGAACTGGTATCATCGAAGTTCCAATGGGAACTCCTTTAAGAGATATTATATATGATATCGGTGGTGGAATTAGAGAAGGAAAAGCTTTTAAAGCTGTTCAAACAGGTGGACCTTCAGGTGGTGTTATAACAGCAGATTATATCGATACTCCTATTACTTATGAATCTCTTAAAGAACTAGGTTCTATGATGGGTTCAGGTGGTATGATCGTTATGGACGAAGATACTTGTATGGTTGATATTGCTAAATTCTACCTTGACTTTACTGTTGATGAATCTTGCGGTAAATGTACTCCTTGTAGAGAAGGTACTAAGAGACTTTGGGAATTACTTGATGATGTAGCTTCAGGTAGAGGAACAATGGAAACTTTAGATAGACTTGAATCTCTTTCTGAAACAATTATTTCTACATCACTTTGTGGTCTTGGTCAATCAGCTCCAAACCCTGTAAGATCAACTCTTCACTATTTCAAAGATGAGTATATTGCTCACGTTGATGATAAGAGATGTCCAGCAGGAATTTGTAAAGATCTTGTTAAATACTCAATTAACGACAACTGTACAGGATGTACTCTATGTGCTAGAAACTGTCCAGTAAATTGTATTTCAGGGGAGAGAAAAGAAAAACACGTAATCGACCAAGATGCATGTATTGTTTGTGGTAACTGTTACGAAGTTTGCCATTTCAATGCAGTTGAAAGGGGCTAGAGAATGCTTGTTAATTTAACTATAGATGGTAAAGATGTAAAGGTAGAACATGGAACTAGCATTTTAAATGCAGCTAAGAGTGTTGGAATTGAAATTCCTACTCTTTGTTACTTAGAAAAATTAGAGGTTGTATCTTCTTGTAGAATGTGTGTTGTAGAAGTTGAAGGTTGGAACAAACCTGTTACAGCATGTTCAATTCCAGTAGCTGAGGGAATGGTTGTAGCTACAAAGACAGATAAAATCGTAAATTATAGAAGAGAGCTTTTAAGATTATATCTAGATAATCACCCTAATGACTGTTTAACTTGTCAAAAGGCTGGAGAATGTGAACTTCAAAATTACGCTTATGAATATGGTGTAACTTTTAGAGAACATGATGGAGCTAGAAGAGATTTTAAACAAGCTAAGTTTTCTGATACATCAAGCCCTTATATCCTAAGAGATGAGAGTAAATGTATTCTTTGTGGAAGATGTGTAAGAACTTGTGCAAAAGTTGATAGAAATGTTTTAAGCTTTGCAGAAAGAGGATTTGACACTCGTATTGTTGCAGATGCTAGCATGACTTTAGAAGAGTCTTCTTGTGTGTCTTGTAATAGATGTGTAGCAGCATGTCCAGTAGGAGCTTTAATGGATAGAAGAGCTCAATTTGAAGTTAGAAACTGGAATGCCAAAAAAGAAGTTGTTAAATGTAAGAGATGTAATTACGGCTGTGATATGGAAGTTCTTTATAATGAAGACGATAAAGCAGTTGCAGTTAGAGCTATCGGGGCAGATGGAGATGAAAGACCTTTATGCTTAACTGGTAGATTAACAACTGAATTTGAACATGTAGATAAAGCTAAAGAACCTTACGAAAAAGTCGAAACACCAGAAGGTAACAAGTTCGTTAAGACTACTTGGGTTGAAGCTATGAAGCTTGGAAATATCTATGAGAAGCTTAAGGCTGAGGAGGCCAATGAGGAGGCTAAATAGTATGGTTAAAATTACTATAAATGGGGAGGTACATGAATTTCCTGAAGGTACTATGCTGATTGATGCAGCTAGAAGTCTTGGAATAAAAGTACCAACTCTTTGTCATGATGAAAGAATGAAGCCAACATCTGCTTGTCGTATGTGTGTTATGGATGTTGGTGGCAGATTAATGACATCTTGTTCAACAGTTATTTGGGACGGGATGGTTGTTGAAACAGATAATAGCAAAGTAAAAAAATCTAGAAGGGATGTTGTTGATTTATTATTCTCTAACCACCCTAATGATTGTTTAACTTGTGAGGCTACTGGAGATTGTAAATTACAAGAATATTGCTATGAATATGGAGTAAAAGAAGGTTCTTATAGAAGTGAAAATAATAAGAACTATAAAATAGATAGAAAAACTAGCCAGTTTTTAAACTATGATCCAAACAAATGTATACTTTGTGGAAAATGTGTGGCTATGTGTTCAGAAATACAAAAGAGCCATGCTCTAACAATTCAAAACAGAGGTTTTGAATCTAAGATGGCTACTCCTTTTGAAATTGGTTTTGATGAGTCTACTTGTGTATCTTGCGGTAACTGTGCTTCAGTTTGTCCAACAGGTGCATTAAGACCTAAAAAGAAAAAACCATATAGACCTTGGGAAGTTAAAAAGACTAGAACTACTTGTCCTTACTGTGCAGTAGGATGTCAATTAAATCTTATAACTAAAGGAAATGAAGTTGTAGGAGCTGAGCCATACAAAGGCGAATATATGACTGAAACTTCTAATGGCGGAATTCTTTGTGTTAAAGGTAGATTTGCTTACAACTTTATTAACAATAAAGATAGACTTAGAACACCACTTATCAAAAATGCTGATGGTGAATTTGAAGAAGCTACTTGGGATGAAGCTTTAAGCTTAATAGCAGAGAAATTAGGCGGGATTAAAGAAGAATTTGGTCCTGAATATATAGCAGGTTTCTCTTGCGCTAGAGCAACTAACGAAGACAACTATGTAATGCAAAAATTTATGAGGGCTGCAATTGGTACTAACAACGTTGACCATTGCGCTCGTGTCTGACATTCACCTACAGTTGCAGGTCTTGCAACTACATTAGGTTCTGGAGCTATGACTAATAGTTTTAGAGAAGTTTTAGATGCAGAAAGTATTTTAATGGTAGGATCTAACCCTACTGAAGCTCACCCAGTATTTGGTACAATGTTCAAAAGAGCAGTAGCAAATGGAGCTAAACTTGCAGTAGTTGACCCTAGAAAAATTGAACTAGCTGAAATTGCTGATATCCATGTTCCAATTAAGCCAGGAACTAACATTGCTTTTGCAAATGCAGTGGCTCATGTTATTTACAAAGAAGGATTACATGATAAGAAATATATAGATGAAAGAACTGAAGGTTTTGATGAATATCTAAAGATTATTGAACAATATACTCCTGAGTATGCAGCAGAAATCTGTGAAATTGATCCTCAATTAATCATTGACGTTGCTCGTCAATATGGTGGAGCTAAAAAGGCATCAATATTCTATACACTAGGTATCACTGAGCATATTACAGGAACTAGAAACGTAACTTCTTTATCAAACCTTGCTTTATTAACTGGTAATATTGGATTTGAATCATCTGGAATTAACCCTATTAGAGGACAAAATAATGTTCAAGGTGCTTGTGATATGGGTGCTCTTCCATCTGATTATCCAGGTTACCAAAAAGTTAATAAACCAGAAATTAAAGAAAAATTTGAAAAAGCATGGGGCGTAGAACTTTCTGATAAGATTGGTCGTACAGCAACAGCAGTTTTCGATGATATACTTGAAGGAACTATCAAAGGTCTTTATATAGTAGGAGAAGATCAAGCTACAAGTGACCCTAACCTAGGACATGTTAGAAAGGCTTTAAGCTCACTTGATTTCCTTGTTGTTCAAGATTTATTCTTAACTCCTACTGCAGAATTTGCTGATGTTGTACTTCCAGCAGTTTCATATGCAGAAAAGAATGGTACTTTCACATCAAGTGAAAGAAGAGTTCAAAGGGTAAGGAAAGCTATTGAACCATTAGAAGGAACAAGGACAGATGTTGATATCTTAACTGATCTTTCTACAAGAATGGGATATCCAATGCACTATGATTCATATGAAGAAGTATTCGATGAAATGGCTAGTTTAAATCCATCTTATTCGGGTATGACTTATGAGACGATAGACGCTAAAGGTATTCAATGGCCAGCTACTAAAGAAAAACCAGAAGGAACTAAATTCCTTCATGAAGGTGTTATGGCTGGTGGAGTAGGTTTATTCATAGGATACGAACACGAAGGTCCAGGAGAAACTACTGATGAGGAATATCCATTAATCCTATCTACTGGTAGAAACTTATACCAATATTGCGTAGCTAATATGACTAATAAAACGCCTGGTATTGAAGCTATTGCAGGGGAATCATATATTGAAATGAATCCAGCTCTTGCTGAAAAATATGGAATGGAAAATGGAGAAATGATTGAAGTTTCTTCAAGAAGAGGTAAGATTACCACTAAGGTTAGATTTAGAGAAGGTATAAGAGAAGATACATGCTGGATGCCTTTCCATTATCAAGAAGGTAATTCAAACGAACTTACTTCTAACTTTAGATGTCCAACAGCTAACACTCCTGAATATAAGGCGTGTGCTATTAGTATAAAGAAAATAAGCTAGGAGGAAATAATGTCAGAATTAAATCCAGAAGTAAATAGAGTTGCTAATGCTCTTAAATATGCTATGGAATTAGAAATTGATGGTTATAATTTCTATATGGAAAAATCGAAAGAATTTTCTAACCCAACAACAGCAAAACTTTTTGAACAATTAGCAAACGAAGAAATGGCTCATTATGAATTTTTAAAGCAAGAAATGAATAACTATGTTGAAAATCCAGAAGATTATAAGATGGATGAAACAGCGTTAAACCCTGAGGAAAGTATCTTCGAAAAAAGAGCAGAATCTCAAAAATTAGATACTACTTTAAAAGAATCTAATGTTCCAGATATGACAGTTCTAAGAACAGCATATCTTGTAGAAGCTGACTCAGCAGAATTCTATGCATCTCAAGCAGAAGCAGCAGAATCTGAAAATATTAAAGGTGTATTCTCAATGTTATCTGATTGGGAAAGAGGTCATGAAAAAATGTTCAGAGATGAATATAATAGACTCTTAAAAGAGTATATGACCATGCCTTGGGGCGGTTAAATAAAACTAAGAGTGGATACATTTGTATCCACTCTTTTTTAATTTTTAATGTTGAGAAAATTACTATAAATTTGACACTTAATACTATCAATAATAAAATTAGTATATTAAGACTTTGAAAGGATAAATAATGAAAATAGGAATAATAAGCGATACACACGGTTCCATAACTGACTTTAAAAAAGCTATGGAATATTTAGAAGATGCTGATAAAATCATACATCTAGGAGATGTTTTAAATCATGGACCTAGAAATCCTATACCAGAAGGATATGATCCAGCTGGGCTTGCTAAATTATTAGCTGAAGATGATAGATTTGTCTTTGTAAAGGGAAATTGTGATTCTGAAGTTGATGAGATGGTAACTGGAAAAGAAATCAATGAAAGAGAAATGATTATTGAAGTTGATCCAAATGTTATTTATATTTCTCATGGACATAGGTTTACTGAAGAAGAAATGGTTCAAAGAGCAAAAGATAATGGGGCAAATATAGTCATATATGGTCACACTCATAAAAAAGTTTTGAAGAATATAGACCAAGTTATGGTTGTGAACCCAGGTAGTCTTTCAATGCCGAAAGATGAGACAAAATCTTTTGCAGTTTTCGATGAAGATTTGATGAAAATTTATAATCTTGAAACTGGTAGACTTTGGACAATTAATGAATAAAATATTCTAAAATAGTTTTTATATAAAGGAGAGATAAATGAAAAAAGTCGGAATTTCAGCCAGCAATATTAAACATGGTAGATTCACTTTATCTAGACTAAGTGGATATAATGTGGATGCAGTAAGGGGAGTAGGAGCTATTCCTATAATTATTCCTTCTCTTTCTAATGTAGAATTAGCAGATTCTTATATAGATGAGATAGATGCTTTGATAATTACAGGTGGAAATGATGTATCTCCTTTTTTATACGGAGAAGATCCAAATACAGAAGAAGTTTATGATTTTGAAAGAGATGAGTTTGAATTAAGACTTTTTAATAAAGCTATGGAAAAGCAAATTCCTATCTTATGCATATGTAGGGGCTTACAACTTGCAAATGTAGCAAGAGGGGGTAGGAATATTAGAGATCTTAAAAAAGCAGGCTATAACGAGATAATTCATGCAGTGAAAAATGTAAATTGGAATGAGTCAACGGATGCTTATCACCAAATTAAATTGTCGAAAAACTCAAAGTTTTATTGTTTTGCGGGGGAAGATACTCTTGTTATTAACTCTATTCACCACCAAGCTATTGAAACCTTAGGAGAGAATATGGTGGCAGTAGCTAGGGCAAATGATGGAGTTATAGAAGCTGTTGAAATGAAAGACTATGATAAATTTATTGGCTTTCAATTTCACCCAGAAAGATTACAACATATGGATGCTTTCAAAAAAGTTTATTTAGATTTAGTAGGGAGGGCATAGATGAAAAAAATAGGTATTTTATTTTGGGATGAGTTTAGAGAAGGAAGTCAGTCTCATGAAATGAATAAGAGTTTTATCTATGCAGTTGAACAATCTCAAGCTATACCGATAGGTATTCCTTCAGTCATGACTGAAAATGAGATGGACAATTACCTTGCCATTCTTGATGGAGTAATCTTTACTGGTGGGGAAGATATTTCTCCTTTCTTATATGGAGAAGAACCGATTTTAGAAACTAAAGAGTTAAATATAAAAAGAGATAGATCTGAATATAGGTTTATGGAGAAGGTATTTGAAAGAAAAGTTCCTGCCTTTGCAGTTTGTAGAGGTATGCAGCTTGCGAATGCTGTTAATGGAGGGAATTTATACCAAGACATCCCAAGTCAAAAGCCAGACTCAATTATTCATCTTCCTAATATATCTAATCCTAAGAACTTCAAGAAGCAATATCACTCTATTGATATAAAAGAAGGATCTCACTTAGCCCAAGTTCTAGGAACAAGTCATATTGTAAATTCTTATCATCATCAAGGAATAAAAGAATTAGCACCTTGTTTTGATATCACAGCTCAAGCAAAAGATGGAATAATAGAAGCTGTTGAAACAAAAAATGATCACTTCTTTATAGGTGTGCAGTTCCACCCTGAATTTACTGAAGATTCAGATAGTTTCCAAAATCTGTTTAATTATTTTGTGGAGGGGATAAATTGATATATTTAATTAATAAAAATGTAGACCCGGCAATAAACTTTGGTATCGAAGAATATTTTATGCGTGAAACGAATGAAGATGTATTCACTCTTTGGCAAAATGATAGAACTATCCTTTTAGGGAAAAACCAAGATGCTTATGCAGAAATGGACATTGAATATGCTTTAGATAATGACCTTAAAATAGTTAGAAGACTTTCTGGGGGAGGAACAATTTATTGTGACTTAGGGAATATGCAGTATTCCTTCATAACAAATGATGATTCTACTAGTAAGGGCTGTGAATCATTTGCCAAATTTGCTGAGCCAATAGTTGAGGCACTAAAAAATCTAAATCTTGATGCGAGTTTTACAGGTAGAAATGATATAATACTTGAAGGCAGTAAAATATCAGGCAATGCTCAATATAGAAATAAAAATAGAATAATCCACCATGGAACACTCCTTTATTCAAGTGATAGGGAGACGCTTTCTAAAGTTTTATATTCTAGGCCGATTAAATTTCAAAATAAGGCTGTTAAGTCTGTTAATGCAAGAATCGGGGAAATAAAAGATTTCGTAGATATGAGTCTAGAGGAATTTATGGAATATATTATTCAATATATTGTTGATTTTTATGATATAAAAGAAATATTATCTTATGATACTCTTTCTGATGATATAAAATCTAGGATTGATTTTTATGCCCAAAGATTTAGAGATGAGAAGTGGAATATAGGTAAAAACTTTGATTCTAGCTTTAAAACTTTTTCTATCAAACATCCTTATGGTTTAGTGGAATATAAACTAAGAATAAAAGATGGTCTAATTGATGACCTTTATATAATGGGAGATTATTTTGAGGATAGAGATGTTGAAACATTAGCTCAATCCTTAATAGGAACAAAGCTTGATAAAGAAGCTCTAGGAAAATCCTTAAAAAATTATGAAATATCAGATTTTATTAAGGGCATGGACCAAGAGACGCTTATAAATGATTTAATAAATGTAAATTAAAAAGGAGTGGTCTAGTTGATATATGTAATTAATGAGAACACCTATCCACCTAATAATTTTGGGATAGAAGAATATTTTATGAGAGAAACAGATGAAGAAGTATTTATGCTTTGGAGAGATATTCCTGCAGTTATTATAGGTAAAAACCAAGATGTTTATGCAGAAGTAAATCTTGATTACGCAAAGGATAATAATATAGAAGTTTTTAGGAGAAAATCAGGTGGTGGAGCAGTTTACCACGATTTAAATAATTTACAATACACTTATATTTCTTCGAATGTAGATGTTAAAGGAAAAGAATCTTTTGAACTTTTTGCAAAACCTATTGTTGATGCTTTAAAGAATTTAGGTCTTGATGCAGAATTCACTGGTAGAAATGATATTTTACTTGAAGGTGGAAAGATTTCTGGAAACGCTCAATATAGATATAAAAATAGAATTATACATCATGGAACTCTTTTATTTGAAACTGATAAAGATACTATTTCCAATGTTTTATATTCTAGACCAATTAAGTTCCAAAATAAATCTGTAAAATCAGTATCTTCTAGGGTTGGATCGATAAAAGAAAAAGTTGATATGAACCTTGAAGAATTTACTAAATATTTACAAGATTATGTTATTAATTACTATGATATAAAGAATGTTTTAACCCTTGAAGATATTCCTTGGCAAAAAGTTGAAGAGTATGCAGAGCCATTTACCCATGATTCTTGGAATCTTGGTAAAGATTATACTAATGACCATGTTAGCTTTTCCGTTAAATACCCTTATGGATTAGTTGAATACAAACTTAGAACTAAAGAAGGTAAAATAGATAGCCTTTATATACAAGGGGATTATTTTGAAAATAAAGATGTCGAAATCTTGGCTGCTGCTTTAATCGGAAAGGAATTAGACAGGGAAGTTTTAGAAAAAGCTCTTGATGATTATCAAATCTCTGATTATGTTAATGGTATGGATAAAGAAACTTTAATAAATGACTTATTAAAGATAAATAAGGAGGCATAATGAAGAAAAAACCTGATTGGTTAAAACTTAAAATACAAGGCAATGAAATAAACCATGAAGTTTCAAAATTAATTGAAGGTTTAAATTTGAATACTGTTTGTACTGAGGCTAGCTGCCCTAATAAAATGGAATGTTATTCTCATGGAACGGCAACTTTTATGATTTTAGGAGAAAACTGTACAAGAAATTGCAAGTTTTGTAATGTAACTACAAAAAAACCTAATCCTTTAGATCCAGATGAGCCTAAAAATGTTGCTGAGGCAGTTAAAATTCTTGGTTTAAAGCATGCTGTTGTTACCTCCGTAGATAGAGATGATTTAGAGGACGAAGGAGCTAACCACTTTGCTGAAACTTGTAGGCTAATTAAAGAAGTAAATCCTGATACTACAGTAGAATTATTAATTCCTGATTTTCATATGAGAACAGAGCTTCTTGATATTGTATTAGCTGAAAAACCAGATGTATTAAATCATAATATAGAAGTAGTAAGAAGATTATTTGATGATATATGCCCACAATCTGATTATGATACTTCTATAGAAGTATTAAAATATGCTAAGTCTAAAGGTTTTGTAACAAAAACTGGACTTATGGTTGGATTTGGAGAAACTAAAGAAGACGTTGTTCAAACTATGAAAGATTTAAGAGAAGTTGGTTGCGATATGATTACAATTGGTCAATATCTACAGCCATCTAAGAAGCATATAGAAGTAACTGAGTATGTTCATCCAGATACTTTTAAAGAATATGCAGAAATCGCTAAAGAACTTGGTTTCAAAAGAGTTGAATCATCACCATTCGTGAGAAGTTCTTATAGGGCACAAGCTCTTACAGAAGAAGAAATTAACGCTTAATTATAAATAAAAATCCTATAAAGTCTACCCTTAAAAGTAGCCTTATAGGATTTTTTTTATTTTTTATAAGTATCTCTAGAGAAAAGAATTAAGATAGGAAATATTTCTAACCTACCCATTATCATTCCAATAGAAAGTACAATTTTCATAAATGGACTATACAAACTATAATTATATACTGGTCCAACTAAACCAAGTCCAGGTCCTATGTTATTGAAAGTTGCAGCAACAGAGCTAAAGGCTGTTATAAAATCAGGAGCCTCTAAGGATACAATTAGAACTAGAGCTACAAATATAAGAATATATATAACTAAGTAGTTCAAGACTGAAACTAAATAGTTAGACTCTAAGGCTTTTCCTTCATACTTTGTTAGCACAAGTCTATTAGGGTTTTTCATTCTTTTGAATTCTGATTTTGCAGATTGAATTAAAATTCCTATTCTAGATATTTTAAGTCCACCAGCCGTTGATCCTGCCATTGCCCCTGTAAACATTAATATAAGTAAAATAGTTTTAGAGAAAATAGGCCATAGGCCAAAATCAGCAGTTGAGTATCCAGTAGTTGTTATAATAGAGGCAACTGTAAAATAGCTATCTCTAAGAGCAGCTTTTATACTTGTTCCATCTAAAACTAAGTTAATAGTTATTAAAGAAATAGCTATCAATATTATTTTCAAATAGAGTCTTAATTCTTCGTTTTCATAAACTGCCTTTATATTTTTATTTAATAGTGCATAATATAGGTTGAAGTTTACTCCGAATATTATCATAGCTGTTGCAAGCACAAGCTCTGTATATAAGCTGTCATAAGGGAGTATACTACCGTTTCTTACACCGAAGCCCCCAGTACCAGCTGCTCCAAAAGAAAGAAGCGTAGCGTCAAATAAAGGCATACCACCTAAAAGTAAAAAGACTATTGTAATTAAGGTCATGGCTAGATAAATAATATATAAGACTCTAGCTGACTGAGAAACTCTTGACATTAGTTTACCAAATTGGGGGCCCGGCACTTCTGCTTTCATTATATAAACTGTTTTTGAATCGGAATTGGGTATTATGGCAAGGGCAAAAACTAAAACTCCCATCCCGCCTATAAGGTGGGTAAAAGATCTCCACCAAAGCATTGATTTTGCTAGTGCTTCTACATCTCCAATAATACTTGCTCCAGTTGTTGTAAAGCCGCTGGAAATCTCGAAAAAAGCATCCACCATTGATGGTATATCTCCACTAATTACAAAAGGTAGAGATCCAAAAAAAGATAATACTATCCAAGAAAAAGCTACTATAAAAAATCCTTCTAAAGTATAAAAACTATAATCCTTAACTTTTCTTTTCGTTAAAATAAATCCAAGTAAACTTTCTATCAATATGACTATTATAAAACTTGATGTATAGATTAAATCCTCATGGTAATAAAGGCTTACTAAAAAAGGGAAGATCATTAATAATGCTTCAACTAAAAGTATTTTTCCTATAACATTTATTACTATATCTTTATTCATTCTATCACCTTAAAATATCTTCTATGCTGGTTATTTTTTCTGTAGAGACAATTATTACGTGATCTCCTAACTGAATGATGTCATTTCCAGCAGGGAAGAAAATTTCATTTTCTCTTATAATATAGGCGATAAGATTTGTATCTTTAGTGTCTAGCTGACTAAGAGGAATATTTAAGGCAGCACATTCATCTTTTACTAAAAATTGGCTTACCTCTACTTTGTTATCTGCTATCCTATAAATTAACTCTACTTCAGAAGATTTGTTATATGAAATGCCTCTTACTAATTTTAAAATTTTTCCTATAACTAAAATTTTAGAGGTAATAATTGTTTGGAGTTTATCATCATTAATAATATCTAGAAGATCTGTTCTACTTACCTTTGTAATAATTTTACCAATACCTTGATTAGCAGCATACATAGAAGTTAAGATATTTTCTTCATCTATACCTGTATAAGCAATAAAAGCATCAAAGTTTTTTAGTCTTTCTTCTTTAAGTAAGCTTTGATCAGTTCCATCTGCTTGTATAACATGAACATTTGGGAATTCTTTGCTAAGAACTTTAGCTCTAGGTCTATCTAATTCTACAACTTTTATATTAAGTTTGTTTAACTTACGAAGAAGATATTCGATAGAAATTCCACCACCAACTATAAAAACAGATTCTATTTTATCTCGGATAAACCCTGTTTTTTTCATAAAGTCTACTAAATCTTGTTTATGACCAGTCACATAAATTCTATCGTTTGCTTCAAGGACAGTACTACCTGATGGAATAATAATTTGATTATTTCTTTCTACTAAGCAAATCAATATATCATTAAAATTACTCCTAAAGTTATTTACACTTCTTCCATCTAGACTTGATCCTTTTTCAATCTTTAATTCATGAATTTTAACTTTAGCTCCTGCAAAACTTTCAACACTAAGACTTTCAGGATACATAAGAACATTATACATTTCATTAGCCGCAGCAAGTTCTGGGTTTACAATCATGGAAAGTCCCATTTCTTTTGCAAAGAAATTTAAATGTTTATTATAGTTGGGATTTCTAACTCGAGCAATAGTATGCTTTGCTCCTAGTTTTCTAGCTATCATACAAGCTAGCATATTGATTTCATCTTCTGGAGTTACTGCAATAAAAATATCAGCAGTAGCTACACCTGCTTCACTTAGATCATCATAATTTTCTGCTCTACCTACAAGACCAGTTATATCATATTTGTTAATTAATTTATCTAAGACTCTTTCTTTATTTTCGATTAGGACTATATCATATCCCTCATTAAATAATTCATGGCAGAGGATTTCACCAATTTTACCTCCACCAGCTATTACTACTTTCATAAGTCACCTTCTTTTCAATACTTATATCATTATACAATAAGATGAGTATTTGAAAACAGGTAATTTATAAGGATTTTTCAATATATTATTTACTATTGGGTAAATATAAATAAGAAAGGAAGGTTTTATATGAATATGGAATTATTTAAAGAATTTTTGAGAAGAGCAGGTTATGGAGTAGGCCAGTTTATAAAGGCAACACTTATATCTTCTTTAGTAAGTTTTATAGTTATATTAATAGGACTTAAGATGGCTAATGTTCCTTATTATGGACTTTTAGCTTTTGTAATTGGTATAGTTGATGTGCTTCCTTTTATTGGAGCAGGTTTCGTTTTATTACCTTGGGCAATTATAACTTTAATACAAGGTAATATAAATTTAGCGGCAAGCCTTGTTATAATCTATATAATAACTTTTGTTTTAAAACAAATATTAGAACCACTTATTTTAGGTAAAAGTATTGGACTTAAGCCTCTTTATACTCTAGGAATAACTATTCTATCTATGGTGGCTTTAGGACCAGCAGTAGGAGCTATAGTTGGAGCTATGGTTTCGATATTAATAGCAGTTTATATAGATATGAAAAGAAGTGGTTTGTTTGATGATAAATTAATTCAGTAATTTATTAAAATTTAAGATAAGTATTATAAGAGAACTGTTTAAGTTTAATAGCTTAACAGTTCTTTTTTTATGCATCAGTATTTTAGAAAAAGTTATATTCATTTACTTTTTTTGATATGAATAAGATGTATTCACATTTTATATCCAAGTTTTTTATATTCCTCATATTTTAGTAAAAAGATTTATAAGCTGAATTGAAATTGAATTGAATATATTTATAAAATAGTTTATACTTTATTTTAAAAGTGTTTATTTATGCATATGTTTTTAAAACTATACATAATAATATTATGGTTGATAAACACAAAAGGGGGATTTAATGGCATTTACAACACAAACTTTCATTTTTTTATTTTTTCCTATAAGTGTATTATTATATTATGTTTCTATGGGTCTTCAATCAACTCACATTTTTTTAGGGAAACTAAAAAAATATAGAATTACTGACATATCACTTATTTTTATAAGTAGTTGTTTTTATATGTGGGCTTGTTTTGATGATATCTTTAGGTTTTTTACATATATTATCCTAATTTATGTTCTAGGAAAGAGTATTGAGTTAGTTAGGAATAGAAATTATTCACTTGCAATAGAAGATAGGAATAAAACTGAAAACAAAAAATACATTTCTTTAGCTTTACCATTATTATTTATATCTGTTTTTATAATTTTATATATACTTATTCATTTTAAATACAAAGGATTAACATCAAGTGTATGGAATTATCTTTTTAAAGATGATATTTCTCCTAAATCTTACCTTGCACCTCTAGGAATTTCTTTTATTACTTTTTCGGCTATATCATATTTAACAGACATTTACATAGGCAAAGCAGAGGCAGGAAATCTTATTGATTGTGCATTATATTTGTTATTTTTCCCGAAAGTTGTTTCAGGACCAATTGTACTATGGAGAGATTTCTCTAAAATGAAAGATGATAGAAAAATTAAGTTAGATGAAATATCTAATGGTATAAATAGGATCATGATAGGATTTTCTAAAAAACTAATTTTAGCTGATACTTTTGCATCTACAATTGCTTCTGCTTCAGGGGCTATTGATAGACAAACTGCTTGGGGAGTTTCTCTACTTTATATGCTACAAATATATTATGATTTTTCAGGTTACTCAGATATAGCCATAGGGATTGCTAAATTACTTGGCTATAATTTCAAAGAGAATTTTAATTTTCCTTATCTTTCTTTATCTATAACTGAATTTTGGAGACGTTGGCATATTTCTCTTGGAACATGGTTTCGTGAATATGTTTATTTTCCCCTAGGAGGAAGTAGACACGGGAAAAAAAGAACAATTATAAATGTTGCTGTAATATTTATTTTAACAGGCATTTGGCATGGGGCAGGTTGGACTTATATGCTCTGGGGAATGATTAATGGTTTTTCTAATATATTAGAAAAACTTATAGCAGATAAAACTTGGTATAAAAAAACACCAAGTTTTCTTAAATGGTTTATTACTATGGTTATTACATTCTTTTGCTGGGAGTTATTTAGGTTTTCAGATATGACTTCTTTTATAGAATGGATAAAGATTATGTTCTCCAGTAAACATTTTACGAATATTCCTTATACATGGAAATATTACTTTGATTATCAAATTATATTTTTATCAATTATAGGTATAATTGGAGCAACTCTATTTGGTTTACCGAAGATCCAAAAGAACTATAATAGTTTAATTAGTAAACCTATAGGATACATTCTAAATCAAATTATAATTGTTGTTTTATTTGTGGTATCTATTTTATTTATGGTAAATTCCACATATAGTCCATTCATTTACTTTCAATATTAAGGAGGGAAAATATGAAAAACAAAAAAATAATTTCAATTTTTATATTTGCAAGCCTTATTTTATGTCCTCTTATTTTTATTAATACTAAGCCTAATTCTGTGTCTTATATAGATAACAGAAATTTAGCTGAAAATCCTTTTAAAATTGAAGGAGATATTACCGATAATATTCAGTCTTATGTAGATGATCGCATAGGTTTTAGAGATGAAATGATTACAGCATATACTATTCTTAATGATAAGCTGTTTGGTAAAATGGTACATCCATCTTATAGCTATGGAAAAGATGGCTATGTATTTGGAGCTGGTTTAACAACTGAAAATGAATTTAGTGATTTTCATATAGCTTTTGCTAATATGGTTGAAGAAATACAAGTATATTGTGATGAGAGAAATATTCCTTTTCTTTTTGTTTTTGATCCTGCTAAACCAGCAATTTATGAAGATAAGATTCAATCTGGTGTAAATTACAATAGAGAATGGGTAAAGTTATTTTTTAAAGAACTAGATAAAAGAAATATTAATTACTTAGATAATACTAATACACTCATTAAATTAAGGGAAAATGGAATTGAGTATTTTAATCAAAAATATGATGCAAATCATTGGAATGACATAGGTGCTTTTTATGGAACTAATGCTATGCTTGAACAATTAAGTGAAATTTCTGAAAATATAGAATTAAATAATATAGAGGAATTAAAATATTCAGAAGAATTACAGACATCTCTTTTGGTTTCAAAATTTCCAATTAATGAAAATATACCTAAACTTGATTTAAAAATAAATTTGGATAATTTAGAAGGTGACTATATAGATGAGATAGACCTTGATGAGTCGTATGAAAGGTTTGGTTATTATGTAAATGAGAGCAAAGCTTCTTTACAAATTCCTAAAGTCTTATGTTTTCAAGGAAGCTATATGAATGGTCATGGAGATTTATATATGGCAAATTCATTAAAAGAATATATTTATGTTCATAACTATCAAAATGTAATTAATTTTCCTTATTATTTTAATATTTTTCAACCAGATTTCGTTATTTTAGAAATTGCAGAATATACTTTTACAGAAAGATATTTTGACTATGAAAAGATGAATAATATAGATTTTACTCCTAGTTTTTCTTCTATTAGAGAAGATGAATACAAAAAAATATCTTTAAATATAGAAGATTTAGTTATAGAAAAAGAAGAAAAGTTAAGTAAAATAACTTGGGAAACTAACGAAAACCCTTTATATGTTTGGATAACTTTAGATAAAATTTATGATATGCAGAAGTGCGAAGAAGGGTATACGATAACTCTTGAAAATAAAAATTTAGATTTTATAAATAAAAATTTAGAAATATATGTAATTAATTGATTAGTTATAGCTTACAGTAGATAAAAAAGTATGTGTAACAGCTGAAGTATTCTCTATATAGAGAATACTTCAAAAAAATTATCGAAAGGAGTACTGCTACACATTAAACATGTTATAATTAAGGAATAGGTAATGAAACCTATATATTATATATATCATAATTTATAGGCTGTTTCAATATATATAATCTTATATATTAATTTAATTATTAATTATCTTTATTTAATATCTATCTGAAAGACATTTCCTTCATTATCTAAAATCAGTAAATCTAAGACATCATTTATTTGTTCAAAAACTTTGCCACAATTTTTTGCTAATACTTTATAATAGCCTTCTGTTATTTCTAATAATTCTTTTTCTGTTTTGGAAAAACATGATCTTCCTATTACTAACTCTTTTATTTCATTAGGAAGGGGAAGATTTTTCCATGAATTTACTAAATTCATATTGCTTTTTTCTTTAATCATTATTATCCTCCATATATTCTAAAATATCTCCAGGCTGACAATTTAAGGCTCTACATATTTCATTTAAAGTAGAAAATCTTATTGCTTTGGCTTTTTCATTTTTTAGAATACTTATATTTGCCATTGTTATTCCGACTTCTTCTGAAAGTTCAGTTACACTCATTTTTCTTTTTGCAAGCATAACATCTAAATTAACTCTTATAGCCATATACACCTCATCATATGGTCAACTCATTTTCTTCTTTATATACTCTAGCTGTGTTAACAAGTCTTATAGTCAAAGATAAGGCAAGATAAAAAGCTAGAGCTGATAGTAATAAGATTATTATAGTTAAATAGGCATTTGTAAAAGGCACTTCTAATAGTATTAATATAAATAGAGCGAAGGCATATATTACAAAAATTGAGAAGCTGCACATCCTAATAATTTTTAGAAATGAAATAGCTTCTAAAGTAAATATTTCTTGCTTATAAGCTAAATCAATTAATTTCCAAATTGGAACTAGGGATATGTAAAAAGGAACTAAGGATAAGTAAATTAAAGTAAGACCAGGCTTTCTTAGAAATGAAAACTCTGTTAAGGAGCTGGCCATAAGCTTTGCCATATCTGGCAGTATAAAAATTGCAATTAACCCTATAAATAAGGCTAATAATAAAATAGTTATCTTTAAAATTTTATCTTTCATATTGCCTTCTTTCAATAATGATTTATTGTTTATCGATAAAACAATTTTATCATATAAGATATATTTTGTCGAACAATAAAAAAAGAGAAGCTTCTTAGCTTCTCTTATAAATTAACTATTTAATTTTTCTGTAATTGACATATTTATATTTCATTTCACCAAACTCCATAGTTTCAGATTCACTTTCAATTTCCCAATCATCAAGTTCATCTAGGTTTGGTATATTGGTATCCCAGTTTTCATATGCTTTATCCATTTTTGTAATATATGCATAGTCACATTTATCAAAAACTTGTCTTACTAGATTTCCTCCACCTATACAAAACACATCGTGATCATTGTCTTTATTCAGATTGTTAATTAAGTCATAAGCTTCATCTAGAGAATGAACAACAATAGCAGGATCATTCTTATATGCTTTATTTCTTGTAACTACAATGTTTGTTCTTCCAGGTAAGGGCTTAGAATTAGGAAGAGAATCTAAAGTTTTTCTTCCCATAAGCAAGATATTTCCCATAGTTATTTCTTTAAATCTTTTTAAATCAGTTGATATATGAAAGAGCATATCTCCCTTTAAGCCAATAGACCAATTTTTATCTACTGCAAATATTATTTTCATTATTATTCAACCTCCTTGTTATAGCTAGCTGATTTTTGAACATATATAAAAGCTAGGCATATTAAAATTCCAACGAGTACTATTACATAATCAATCCAATAAATATCAGAAGTTATTCTTATATTATCACGAACGGTTTCTTTAATAATTAGCTTAAATAAACCTGTTCCAGCCATAAGTCCAATAAATATTCCAACTAAGCTTTGCAAGAAATGCTGTAATTGAATTTGCCCAAGAATGCTTTTTTTATCCTCATCTATCTCATTAAGCCTGCTGTCCATTACAAAAGATCCTTGCATTAATACAGTTAATAAAGCAACTATTATTCCTACTCCTATATAAAGTACTGCAATAAAGTTAAGTGGTTTAATAATTGATACAGCATCAGCCTTAGCTTCAATAACAGTATTAACTGTCTGAACATATTCATACTCTGCAGCTTCTTTTACAAAGTTCTCTAAAGCAAACTGGCTTGAGTCCTTTAATACAATATTTTTCTGTGTAAATATAGGATTTTCTCCTGTAATAGCCTTAAATGATTTAGGACTTGCATAAGCGTAATCAGACATGTAATTTTCAAATATATCTATAACTTTAGCCTCATATCTTTTTGAGTCGCCTAAGTTAAAAGCTAAGTTATCACCTTTATTTATATTTAAAAGTTCTGAAATTTTCTTAGAAATTATTATTCCATCTTCAGGAATTTCTATTCGCTCTGAATTTGAATTTAATAAGTTCATTTGCACTTCAAAATTTTCAGTTTCGTTCGGCACAATAAAATCGAAATCAACTGATACATAGCCATCTTTAATTGAGCTAGCTTTATATTCAGCTACATCTCTAATATCACGAACTTTTTTAACATCAGTTAAAAAGAAATCGAAATCATCTAGTTTTTTGCTATCGTATTTTTCAGGTAGCTGTATTTCTGCATGATACCTAACTATTTTATTAAATTGTTGATCAGGTATATCTCTTATTGACCTTGATAAAGCTAGTCCTAAGAATAATAAACAAGCTGAAGATCCAATGGCGAGGATACTTCCGAATAACCTTATAGGATGGTCAAATAAATTTTTGACTATTTTATTATTAATATTCAAATCAAGTTTAGTTTTTATATCAAAATGCTCTATTAAGATTGCAATTAATAAAGCTAGCAAAACTCCTGCAATTACAATTATTAAATAAATAGGGAATATTTTGAAGTCAGGTTTATTAAATATAAAACTATCTCCATATAGCTTAAATATTACATCTGATAATAGCCTAGATAAAACAAGTCCGACTACTAGTCCTGATAGGGTAAAGGCTAATAACTTCTTTAAAAGTTCTTTATCTTCTGTAATAGATTGCCAATTTATTTCTTTTTTTCTATCAGTTATTATTGAATAATAAATAAATCCGATAGTGAAAACACTAAATATAAAAAGGCCAGAAGGGAAGACTCTTGTCATCATATCTACTCTCTCAGAAATAGATGAATAAAGATCCATGCCCTTATTTCCAGCAGAAGATTCAACATCATAAGTTGGAATAACCTTACCATCTTTTTCTTCTTTTGATCTTTCTATAACTGCTTTTAGATTTTTTATTTCGTTTTCAGAATCTTTCATAAATTTATTATATGAATTAGTTTTATCAGAGTATATTTTCTCTGCTTCATCTAGTTTAGTCTTCATACTAGATAATTCTTTTTCTTGAGGTTCTTTTTGAGATTTTAGAAAGTCTTTTGCATCTTTTATATCTTTTTCAAGAGTAGTCTTTTCTTCTTCCTTTTTCTCTAGATTAGCATTTAGTTCATCAAGGCTTTGTCTGAAATCAGATAATATAGACTTTTCTGATTCATAATTAGATTGAAGTTGATAATAGGAAGATTCTAATCCAGCTAATTTTCCGGCATCTTCGTCTAACTCTTTTTGTAAGTCGTTTATTTCA
>CAYSPO010000014.1:0-30214 GCA_964432945.1 uncultured Peptoniphilaceae bacterium | reverse complement strand
AATTTAAATCAAACTCCTAATTATATTAATAATATTTATCCAGTTTCTGAAAAACTAGAAGATATAAAAGATGGAAATATTCTTGTTATTGGAGCAGGACTATCGGGTGTAGATGTTTCAACTTATTTATTGAATGAAGATAAGGGAGATTTTATTACCATGTTCTCAAGAACATGCGTAATACCAACTGTAAGAGTTGATCCTGTTGATGCAAAAGTAAATGTTTTTACTATGGAAAAATTAGAAGAACATCTTGCAAACAACTATAATAGAATGACCTTTGATGAATTCGATAAACTATTCTTAGAAGAATTAGAGTCTCATGGAATTAATTTTGAAGAGTTTACAAAATTCCATATGTGTAGAGGTATAGAGGGGCTTAAGAGAAATATTGAAAATCCAGATGATTTAGCAATAGTTCAAGCTATTTTGCCTCCTATGAATGATCAATTTAATAGGGTTTGGGATAGCCTTCCTGACAAATGTAGGATTGCTTTCAAAGAAAAATATCACCTACTTCTTACATTAAATAGAAGTCCACTTCCTCTTGAGTCAGCAGAAATCTTAATTAAAGCTGAAGAAGAAAAGAGATTTAATATGGTAAAAGGTGTTAAAGATATTAAATATACAAATGGAAAGTATCAATTAATTCTAAATGATGATAGTGTTTATGGACTAGAGTATGACTATGTTATAAATGCTACTGGTCTAGATATTTTTATGAGAAATATAGAAGAAGTTAATCCACTACTTGCCGAAATGCTTAATAAAAGATATGTAGCTTTATCAAAGTATGGTGGCTTAGCAGTAGTGCCTGAAACTATGGCTGTTATATCTCCAAGATATGGAACTTTAGATAACCTTCATGCTCATGGTGTTCTTGTAAGTGGTGTTCAGTATAGGAATAACTCTACAATGATGATACAGAAAACTGCTCATAGATTAATCAAATATTTATATAAATAGTTTACTTTGATTAAAACACAATTATAAAAAAGCTAGCAAATAAATTTGCTAGCTTTTTTTATTAAGTATTAATTATTTTTTCATTGATAAACCTATTCTATCTTTAACCTTATCTATTTCAATAACCCTAACGTCTACTATATCTCCTACAGTAACAACATCAGAAGGATGTTTAATATATTTATCAGAAATTTCAGATACATGCACTAAACCATCAGTACCTACACCGATATCTACAAAAGCTCCAAAATCTACAACATTTCTAACTGTTCCTTTTAACCTTGTACCTATTTTCAAATCATCCATAGTTAGAATATCAGACCTTAAAACTACTTCAGGCATCTCTTCTCTTGGATCTCTTCCGGGCTTTTTAAGTTCTTCAATAATATCTGCAAGAGTAAGTTCCCCAATTCCAAGTTCTT
The DNA here is from genome assembly GCA_964432945.1 of uncultured Peptoniphilaceae bacterium. Classification (GTDB taxonomy): domain Bacteria; phylum Bacillota; class Clostridia; order Tissierellales; family Peptoniphilaceae; genus CAYSPO01. Next base: position 28,826 of record CAYSPO010000014.1, on the reverse strand, counting down.
CGGCTTTTTCTTTTATATTTATATTATCAAGATTTTCTTCAAGAAGCGCAATGGCAGCCTTATATGATTCTGGGTGAACTCCTGTGTTATCTAGAGGATTATCAGACTCTGGTACTCTTAAAAATCCAGCACATTGTTCAAAAGTTTTTGGCCCTATTCCCTTTACCTCACCGATTTCTTTTTTAGATTTAATAAGACCTTTTTCATTTTTATAATCAATGATATTCTTAGCTATTTTTTTAGATACCCCTGATACATACTCTAAAAGAGCAGCAGAAGCATTATTTACATCTACCCCTACTTGGTTTACACAAGACTCAACAACAGCCTCTAAACTCTCGTCTAGCTTCTTTTGATTAACATCATGCTGATATTGACCTACACCAATATGCTTTGGCTCAATTTTTACCAGTTCAGCCATAGGATCTTGAATTCTTCTTGCAATAGAAATTGCCCCTCTAATAGTTACATCTAAATCTGGGAATTCTTCTTGTCCTAGCTTGGATGCTGAATAAATAGATGCACCGGATTCACTTACAATTACATAGCTAGTATTAAATTTACCTTCCCTCAATAAATCTACAACAAAACTTTCTGTTTCCCTAGAAGCTGTCCCATTTCCAATAGCAATTATATCTACCTTATATTTTTCAATAAACTCTTTTAAAACTTCTTTAGCTTGAGCAACCATTTTTTTAGATTGAGTAGGAAAAATCTGAGCTGAATCTAAATATTCTCCAAACTCTGAAACTATAGCAACCTTACATCCAGTTCTGAAACCTGGATCTAGCCCCATAACAACCTTACCTTTAATAGGATTTTGCATAAGATAAGGTCTTAGATTATCAGCAAATACGTCTATAGATTCTTCATCTGCATACTCCTTTAAGGTAGACTTAATTTGATTACTTATAGATGGCTCAATTAATCTTTTATAGGAGTCAATTAGAGCTTCATCAAGTATTTTTGAAAATCCATCATTTTTATTTGGATTATATTTTTCTCTTATATAAATTAGATTATTAACATCATCTAAATCAACATAAACCTTCAATTGACCTTCTTCTTCACCTCTATTGATAGCAAGAATTCTATGTGCTTTTATTGTAGTGATTCTTTCAGCATAAGAAAAATAATTGGAATATACCCCTTTTTCTTCTGCATTCTTCCCAGCTTCAGTTCTTATGCCAGCTGTCTTAAAAGCTTTTTCTCTTATGTATCCTCTAAGTTCAGCATCTTCGCTTATTTGACCTGCGATAATATCTTTAGCATAATTTATTGCTGCTTCTCTATCTTCTGCTTCCTCACCTATAAAACTATCAATAAATGTTTCTAGCTCATCAACTGTTCCCTCTGATTTCATTATGTACTCGGCAAGAGGGCCAAAACCTTTTTCTTCTGCTATTGAAGCTCTAGTTGTTTTTTTCTTTTTGAAAGGTAAATAAAGATCTTCAACTTCTGTAAGTGTCATTGCTGCATTTATTTTGTTTTCCAATTTATCAGTTAATTTTTCTTGCTCATCGATTAATCTGATAACATCTTCTTTTCTTGACTCTAAATTCCTATAATACTTTAACTTTTCATCTAATTCTCTAAGAATTTCATCAGTAAGATTTCCAGTAACTTCTTTTCTGTATCTTGCTATAAAAGGAATTGTATTATCTTGATCTATAAGTTCTACTGTTTTTATAACTTGATTTTCTTTTACTTTTAACTCTTTTGCAATCTGCTTAATTATATCCATTTTCCCTCCTGGACAAAAAAGAGCCTCCCTATTACGAAGGCTCTCTACTACATTTCATGTTTAAATACTCATTTATAAAATCATCAATATCCCCATCTATAACTGAGCTTATATCCCCAACTTCATAGTCTGTTCTATGGTCTTTAACCATCTGGTAGGGGTGAAAAACATAAGATCTAATTTGACTTCCCCAACCAATTTGATTGTATTTTCCTTGTATATCTTCAATCTTTTCTCTTTTTTCTTCTTCAGCAATTTGAAGTAGCTTAGCATAAAGCATTCTCATAGCAACTTCCCTGTTCATAATTTGACTTCTTTCATTTTGACAGGTTACCACAACTCCAGTAGGAATATGGGTTATACGAACAGCTGAATCCGTTGTATTGACATGCTGACCTCCTGAACCAGAAGCACGATAAGTGTCAATTTTAAGGTCACTTTGATCTATATCTATTTCCGTAGAATTATCTAGTTCCGGAATAATATCTATACTAGCAAAGGAAGTATGTCTTTTTCTGGAAGTATCGAAAGGAGAAATTCTAACTAATCTATGAACTCCTTTTTCACTTCTTAAAAGACCATATGCGTTTCTACCAATAACTCTAAAGATTACAGATTTAATTCCTCCCTCTGTATCAGCATTATAAGATAAAACTTGCATTTTGAAATTTTTACTACTTACCCACCTGCCATACATTCTGTAAAGCATTTCAGCCCAATCTTGTGCCTCTAACCCTCCAGCTCCTGCATGAATTGCTACTAATGCATTATTCCTATCAAATTCGCCCTTAAGTAAGTTTTGAGTATTAAAATCCCTTAGTTTAATTTCTGCCTTTTGTAGTTCTTTTGCTATATCTTCAATAAACTCAAGATTATTCTCTTCTTTAGAGATTTCTATCATAAGATTAACTTCTTCTATAGCTTCCGTAAGATTTGTATAGTCATCAAAAGTAGACTTGAAATCATTCATCTGACAAATAAGTTCTTGGGCCTTATCTGAATCTTCCCAAAAACCATTCTCATATGTTTTTTTTTCAAGAGTTTGAATTTGAGATTTGATTTTATCTATGTCAAAGAGACTCCCCGAGCTTGGTTAGCACTTCCATAGCTTCATCAACTCTTTGTTTTAAATCATTGATATCATTCAAATCTTTCCCTCCTTATGATAACTTCCCGCAACACTTTTTATATTTTTTTCCACTACCACATGGACAAGGATCATTTCTTCCAACCTTTTCAGCTGCACTTTTTACAACTGTTCTAGGTTTTTCTTGATTACCTTGTAAATCTGCTTTTATATTTTTAGCAACTTCTTTTCTTTGAACTTTATCAGGAGCTTGAATATTAAATAAAAGCTTCAAAACTTCTTCTTGGATAGCTTGGTTCATTTCTTCAAACATATCAAAGCCTTCTTTTTCATAGGCTTGAACAGGATTTGATTGACCATAAGATCTTAAGCCGATTCCTTGTCTTAATTGATCCATGGCATCTATATGATTCATCCACTTTGAATCTACAACTCTAAGAAGTAGAACTCTTTCAGCTTCCCTGAGTATATCAGCTCCAAATTCTTTTTCTTTAGCATCATAGATTTCTTTACTTCTAGTTAAAATATAGTCTTTTAAACTCTGAATATTATAATCAGAAATCTTACTTATTGCAAGGCTTCCTTTAGGTAAATATGTGCTAGTTAAATAATTCATTAACCCTTCCATTTCCCAATTTTCAGGGTTTTCATCTGTACAGAATGATGAAACAGCTCCATCAACAACAGACTCAAGCATAGACATGATATTTTCTTTCATATCATCGCCTTCAAGCACACTTCTTCTTTCCTTATATATAATATTTCTTTGGATATTCATAACATTATCGTATTCAAGGACATGTTTACGAGTATTAAAGTTATTAGATTCTACTTTCTTTTGAGCTCTTTCAATAGACTTAGTTAGAATTCTTGCTTCTATAGGTTCATCTTCAGGAAAATCATTTGATGCAATAAAGTTTTGCATACTCTCCCCACCAAATAATCTCATTAAGTCATCTTCAAGAGATATATAAAATCTTGATACTCCTGGGTCTCCTTGTCTACCAGCACGACCTCTTAACTGATTATCGATACGTCTAGATTCATGCCTTTCAGTACCAAGTATATAAAGGCCACCTGCCTCTAATACTTTTTCTTTTTCTTTATCAGTTTCTTCTTTATATTTTTCAACTAGCTTTTGATACTCTTCCCTTGCTTTTATGATCTCTTCATTATCAGTTTCTGCATGGGAATCTACTTCTTCTATAATCTCATTGTCATAAGATTTTTTCATTTGCTTTTTGGCTTTTTCTTCTGGATTTCCGCCCAAAACAATATCCGTACCACGACCAGCCATATTTGTAGCAATAGTTACAGCTTCATATTCACCAGCTTGAGCAACAATTTCAGCTTCTTGCTCATGATACTTAGCATTAAGTACTTGATGTTTTATACCTTTTTTCTTTAATCTAGAGCTTAAAAGCTCTGAATCTTCGATAGAAATAGTACCAACAAGGATTGGCTGACCAGTTGCATGAATTTCTTGAATTTTGTCTATAATAGAATTAACTTTTGCTTCTTTATTAATATAAACAACATCATTTTCATCTTGTCTTATAACTGGAGTATTTGTAGGAATTTCTATAACTTCCATTCTATATATTTCAGAAAATTCTTTTTCTTCAGTTTTAGCAGTACCTGTCATACCAGATAACTTATTATACATTCTGAAATAATTTTGGAAAGTTATAGTTGCTAAAGTCTTAGACTCACTTTTGATTGTTACCCCTTCTTTGGCTTCAATTGCTTGGTGAAGCCCATCAGAGTATCTTCTTCCTTCCATAAGCCTACCAGTAAACTCATCTACAATCATAACTTCATCATTTTGAACTACATAATTAATGTCTTTATGCATTGTATATCTAGCTTTAACTGCTTGATTAATGTAATGAGCAAGCTCCATATTCTCTGGATCTGCTAAATTATCTACATTAAAATGAGCCTCAGCTTTACGAGTACCTTGCTCAGTAAGACTTGCATTATTTCTTTTCTCATCAACTATTACATCAACAGTTTCTTCCTTGAATTCTCTTTCAAAAGGATCGACCTTGTCTTCTTCAGGTCTTAATTTTCTTGAAGTTAGGCCTCTAGCGAAAATATCTGCTTTTTTGTAATCATCTGTAGACTCTTCTCCTTGTCCTGAGATAATTAAAGGAGTCCTAGCCTCGTCAATAAGTATAGAGTCGACCTCGTCAACTATGGCATAGTTTAACTCTCTTTGCACCATATTTGACTTATAAATAGCCATATTATCCCTTAGGTAATCAAATCCAAATTGATTATTGGTACCATAAGTTATATCAGCATTATAGTTTTCTTTTCTTTCATCATTAGTAAGTCCGTGAACAATTACCCCTACTTTAAGACCTAAAAATTCATGTACCTTACCCATCCAATCACGGTCACGTTGAGCAAGATAGTCGTTCACTGTAACTATATGAACCCCTTTGCCATCAAGTGCATTTAAATAAGCAGGTAGAGTTGCTACCAAGGTTTTACCTTCACCTGTTTTCATTTCGGCTATACGGCCTTGGTGAAGGATAATACCTCCGATTAACTGCACCCTATACTGCTTCATACCTAGAACTCTCCAAGAAGCCTCTCTTACAACTGCAAAAGCCTCTACAAGAAGATCATCTAAAGTTTCACCATTTTTTAATCTATTTTTAAATTCTTCGGTTTTGTTTTTTAATTCTTCATCAGTTAAACTGGACATTTGACCATCTACGGCCATGATTTGATCCACAATTGGTTCAATCTTTTTTACTTCTTTTTCATCTTTACTTCCAAATAATTTGGATAAAATTCCCATTGATTCACCCCATCGAAAAGTATTCATATCTCTTATTATTCTAACACTAAAGGGCATATTTAACAAATCTAATCTGATTAGTACGGTAGTTTAAAGGTATAATTTCTAATAATATACTAAAATGTATAATTATGAGAATTATTTAACTTGCTATTTCAAGCTTATCAATTAAAAGTTCTTTTCAATCTCATAATAGTCAAATTCATCTTATGTATAATTTTCTAATATCTTTTAATTGATAAAAACTTATCCATAATTCATCAAGATAGTTATTAAGAATATAGATGTCTATTTTATAGTTATAAACAAGTTTATCCACATTATCCACATTATTTATATCAACTTATCAACATTATCAACATAAATACTGTTTATAATTATGCATAACAGGAAAATAATTGTAAAATTACTCTAATACTTTATTATATTTATGTTTCAAAAAATTTCTCTAGAGATGATATGGATGCTTATTTTCTTATATTATTTCAAATAAAAAAGTGCATAGATTAATTCTATGCACTTTAGATTCAAATTTATTTATAAATTAATTAGAAAGTAGGCTCGATTAAACCATAATTGCCATCTTTTCTTTTATAAACGACTTTTACTTGATCATCTTCTGAATCAAGGAATACAAAAAAGTTGTGACCTAGTAACTCCATTTGTAAACTAGCTTCTTCCGGATCCATTGGTTTAAGACCGAAATTCTTAGTTTTAACAATTTTTGGACCTTGATCTTCTTCATCAATATCATCGCTATCTAAAAAGTCACCAAATTTAATTGTATCTGTTGACTGATATCTTCTTTGTAGCTTAGTTTTATATTTTCTAATTTGACCTTCTAGAGTATCTAAAGCAAGGTCAATTGAGTCTCTGAAAGATGATGATGATTCCTCACTTCTAATAATATTTCCCGGTAGATATACTGTTACTTCAACTATTGCCTCATTTTTTAGCGTTTCAAATGTAACATCACATTGTAAATCTTCGTCTAAATATTGGTCTAGCTTAGAGAGCTTTTCTTCAGCCATTGCGCTATATTTTGAAGCATCTACATTAATTCCTGCGAACATAAATTTCATAATCTTCAGTCCTTTCTATATCTAGCTATATAATAATTATACCCCTAGATATAAAAATGTAACATTAGAAATTTTAATGTTTAACTCGGTAAAGTAATACATTTATATAGTTTAATTTTATTTCAGAATAAAAAAGCCAACCTAATTGGCTGGCATATATAAGATTAAATTAAATTTTTGTAGTATTCATATATTTTATCTGCTGCTTTAATTGAATCTTTATTATTTATTACAAGTTCAAAATCATCATTTTCTTTTTTATAAGTCTTATCATAATAATTTACAATTATTTCTTCTATTAATTCATCATACATTCTTTCATCTAAATAGCCAATAAATGTATTATATGTCTTGCGACTTATATAACTTTTGAGTTTATTAATATCTTCTTTAATTTCCTTATCAAGTATATCTAAATCTCCATTAAGATAATCCTGTTTTATTCTTTCTACTCTGTGTTCTATAGGAGAAGTTATCAGAACTTGATGATTCGAGTCTGTATATTTATCGTGAGTCGATTTAAATATTTGAAGAGACCCAAGCTTTATACTTTCGCTTTCTACAAAAACTAAATTCCCTTTAAAGCTTCTAATCTTATCATATAACAATGATTCAAACATTTTTTGGCTAGGCTGATTTCCTAAACCCATTCCCCCAAAGATAGAACCTCTGTGGTTTGCTAGGCCTTCTAAATCTAAAACATTTGTCTTTTTCTCTAATTCATGAAGAATTTCTGTCTTTCCACAAGCTGTAAGCCCATTTAGGTTCACATATTCAAATGAAGACAAAGCTTTTTCTAAATTATCATTTATATAAGATCTATATGCCTTATATCCGTGGTCAAGTTTATAAATTTTCATATCAAGTGCCCTTAAGAGTTGAAAAAGAACTGAAGACCTATATCCTCCTCTTTCACAAAATAAAATAACTTGTCCTTCATAGGATTTTTTATTTAGAAAGTCATATATATATGGTAGTTTTTTAGAAACCATTTCTACTCCTAATATCTTGGCTTCATTTGTACTTTTGTTTTTATAAGTAGTTCCCACAATTATTCTTTCCTCATTAGATAAAATCGGAAGATTAATTGCACCAGGAATGGTAGATCTTTGAAATTCATACTCACTTCTTAAATCTATAAATATTACATTATCAAATCTTTTATCTTTTAAAATTTCATCATAAGTAAATATATTATACATAGAATCCTTCTTTCAATTCAATTATACAATATATTTATAGATAATGCATATGATAAGTTATCCTTATGCATACATATTTTATTCATTTATTATTCTATCTAATATTCCTAAGCCTTTTTTTATATCTTCTTCTGTAAGTTTAGCAAAGTCCATTATAAAATAGTTTTCCATATCTTTTTCTTTTTTGAAATTATTTAGGCTAGTTAATTTTATACCTGACTTATAAAATTTATCTTCCATATCTTCACAGTAGTTTTTTATCTCTATTACAAAACTCATCCCAGCATTTGCATAATGTATCTGAATATTATTGATATTATAAAGTCTCTCTTTCATAAGCTTATGCTTTTTGTTATATAAATTTCTCATTCTATTAAGATGCCTTTGGAAATAACCCTTATTTATAAAATTAGTTAGAGCCTTTTGTTGAAGCGTAGAACAAGGACAATCATAACCCTCAAACCTATCTTCATAAAGGTCTATTAGAGCATCAGGTAAAATCATATATGATATCCTTAAAGCTGGAGATAAAGCCCTAGAAAATGATCCAATATATATAATTTTATCCTTATTTTTCTTATATAATGGAGGCAAAGAAATATGAGAAAAGTTAAATTCTCCGTCATAGTCATCTTCAATAATAAATCTATTAGAGCTTTTTTCTACCCAACTTAACACTTCTTTTCTTCTTTCATTTGGCATAATCATTCCCATTGGAAACTGATGAGCTGGTGTTAATAATAAACATGCCTTTTCATAATGAATTGAATCAGGAACTGCCCCCATTTCATCAATATCAATTGCCGTTGACCTAAGGCTATCTCTTATAAAATATTTTGAACCCCAGCAATAGCCAGGGTTTTCGAAAGCATACACCATATCTTCATCAAAAATATTTCTTATAATATTAAATAAATGCTCTGTTCCTGCAGAAATAATAATATTTTCGTCTTTCGCTTCTATTCCTCTTGATGCCTTTAAGTATTGGCTTATTGCAGTTCTTAATGGTTCATATCCTTTTTGATTAGTCTTGAAAAATATTTCAGGATCAGTTTGATCTGCAGCTAAAGAATATGAAAGTTTCCAATTTGAAATAGGAAAATGGTATCTGTCTATTCCACCATAAGAAAAATCAAAAGCAATTTTTCCTTTTTTTCTGTTACTTCTACTTTTATCTAAACTAGGAAGCACATTTTCTAAACTATTTACGAAATATCCAGAACTTTTAACACTTGTAATATATCCTTCTTCTAAAAGAAGCCCATAAGCTGTTTCAACAGTATTAATACTTATTTTATTTATATTGGCAAGGCTCCTTAAAGATGGTAGCTTTGAACCTTCTTTCAATTCACCTTTTTCAATTAATTCTTTTATTTCAAAATAAACTTGTTTATATAAAAAATCCTTAGAAGTTAAATCTAGAAACATATATCCTACCTTTCTATAAAAACATTAAACTGTACCCATATTTTTTTTATATTTTGTGGCTACACTTTATCCACTGCTTCTTATATTATAAACTTAATAAAAGAAAAAGGAGAGATTTTATGGATATATATGAAAAGCTTAAAGGTGGAGTAATAATGGATGTAGTAAATGCAGAGCAAGCTAAGATAGCTGAAGATGCTGGTGCAGTTGCTGTAATGGCGCTTGAAAGAGTTCCTGCTGATATTAGAGCTGCTGGAGGAATTTCAAGGATGAGCGATCCTATGATGGTTGAAGAAATTATTAATTCAGTTAGTATCCCTGTAATGGCAAAGGTTAGAATTGGACATTTCGTTGAAGCACAAATCTTAGAAGAATTAGGTGTTGATTTTATAGATGAGTCAGAAGTTCTTACTCCTGCTGATGAACTTCTACATATAGATAAAGAAAAATTCAAAACTCCTTTTGTTTGTGGAGCAAGAAATTTAGGTGAAGCTTTAAGAAGAATTGCTGAAGGCGCTAAAATGATTCGTACAAAAGGAGAAGCTGGAACCGGAAATGTAGTTCATGCTGTAACTCATATGAGTCAAATAATGGCTGATATTGGGTATGTTACAACCATAAGAGATGAAGAAGTTTATAATCTAGCAAAAGAAATGGGTGTTCAAGTAGAGCTTCTTCAATATGTACGAGAAAACGGCAAACTTCCTGTATTAAACTTTTCTGCTGGTGGTATAGCAACTCCTGCTGATGCTGCCTTAATGATGCAACTTGGAGCAGAAGGAGTTTTCGTTGGTTCAGGAATTTTTAAATCAAATGAACCTGAAAAAAGAGCTAAAGCAATAGTAATGGCAACAGAAAACTATAATAACCCTAAAGTTCTATTAGATGTATCTAAAAATCTTGGTGGAGCAATGGTGGGAATTAATGACGAAGAAATAGAAGTTATTTTATCAGAAAGATAAATAAAGGAGCCGTAGGCACTTGCCTATGGTTTTTTTAATTATTGAATGCGATATAAAGTCCAACTATTAAAATACCTAAAATATTCACTCCTAATCCTAGAATAGTAAAATAAGGCATAAGAACTTTTTCATACTCTTTATATTCTATATCCTTAAAGCTTCTACCATTTATAAAGTAATAAAGAATAGAAAAACTGGCTAACATAATTAATATATAAGCATAAAATAAATTGCTTTCTAGTTTTCCTCTTAAAAAAATAAATAAAATAGGTACAAGAATAAGTATCTCTATCCCTATTACTTTTAAAAAGCTTAGTTTCTTAATATCCTCATTATTTTTCCCCATAGCCATCCCTCACTTTTGTTTAATATATTATATTTAGAATATCATATTTTATTATTCTTATAAAGCATATTTCTTTATATATCTTGCTTATCTTATATATACATAAGCTTCTATACTAGTGAATAAAGCCTATAAGCTAATTGCTAATACTTTGCTTAAATGATAAAATTCTCTTATGAGGTGAGTTATGAGAAGAAATTTACAGATTTTTACTTATGGAATGATAGGTTATGGTTTTGCAGAAGTTTTCTTGAGATATCCTTTAATAAAATTACTTGAAAAAGTTAATTTTGAAAATATAATCTCAAATGAAATACTATATGGATTAGTTTTAACAGTATTTTCCGGTCTATTCCTTACATTGATTCAATTTTTCTTAAGAAAATATATTTATAAAACAGACGAAGGATTATATGAGCCAATTTATATGGGGCTTGGAATGGGTTTAATGAAATTCTTATTTATATTTCTTCCCCTTATTTCTTTGAAACTTCCTTTAGCTTTTATAATGATTGCCTTGTCAGAAAGATTAATTTATATCCTTATAACAGTTATCTTATCTATCCTTGTTTATACAAGTTTTAGTGAAAAGTCTTTTACAAAGTATTTTTTTCTGATATTTTTAGTTACTAGCCTTTATGATTTTATACTTGTCCTTATGGCTACTTATAATTTAAATCCCTATATAATCTACCTATTTTATATAATAGCTGGAATTTTAGGACTTAGATGGGCTTTAAAGAAGAGAAAAGAGAGCTTTGTTAAAGATAATCCAATTGAAAATATGCTAATGGGAAGCTATGTAAATAAAAAAACAACTACTTAAAAGTAGTTGTTTTTTTATTTCTATTCATCTTTTGAAAGTAAAGCTTTAACTTGAGATTTAAAGCTTGTATTTCCGTAGTTTAAAGATGACATTCTATATAATTTTACAGAAAGTTTTGTAAATATAATTGTTGTTAAAAGAAGAATTCCATAAGAAATCAACAGCTGAAGATTTCCCATATCAGTAAGAGAGTATCTTATATAAGCTACAAAAACTGAACTAAATGGAATATAACTTAACACCTTCATCAACTGTCCATCAGGATTTGACATGCTCATATAAGTTGCAAAATACACTGCAATTACTATAACCATAACTGGTGTTAAGGCTGTATTTAAGTCTTCTATTCTGTTAGCAGTAGCTCCTAGAGCTGCATAAATATATACATAAAGAATATATCCTGTTATAAAGAAAACTAGAGCAGAAATAAATACCATAGGACTCATATTAAAATCTGCACCACTAAGCGCATTTGCTATATACTGTGGATCTATATTACTCATAGAGCCCATTTCTAAAGCAATTTCCGGAGAACTCTCCATCAAAAATAAATCAATATTAATAATAAATGCAAATATCGAAGCTATAATAATAACAACTAACATTAGTAAAGTAGATACAAGAGAAGATAAAACTTTACCGTGTATTAATGCATCAGGACTTGTGCTAGATAAAAGGATTTCCATAGTTCTATCTGATTTTTCTCCTGTAATTGAATTAGCTATCGATGTTCCACTAATTAAAATAAGCATATATATAGCTAATGTTGAAACGAAAGACATAACAAAAATTATTGCATTAGTATCTTGGAGAGTTTCTATCTCTTCTTTAATCTTTATTTCATCTTTCATATTCTCTATTTTTTCTAAAGAAAGATTATTCTCAGCTAGATTTTTATCAACGATATAGTTCTTTAATTCATCTGTATAACCGCCTGTAAGGCTATCTGTTCCTATACGATTAACTATTATTTTAACATCATCTAAATCTCTTAATACAATCCCATATTCAATATCTTCATTTTCAATAGCATTTTTAATTTCATCTTCTGAATTATATAAAATATAATTTTCATATATTTTGTCTAATTCATTTTTATCTAATTCACTTATTATACCAATGTTTTTAGTTTCTAAACTGTTTTCTATTTCATTTTTAGCAAAATACCTCATAAAGAATCCTATACCAAGGATAATTGCAGCCATTACAATTAAGGATACTATATAAGATTTTGTTCTAATTTGCTTTTTAAATTCAAAGCTAAATACTTTTAATATATCTCTCATTAGTCTCCCACCGTTTCTATATAGATATCATTAAGGCTAGGTAAATAATCTCCAAATTCTTTTATTTCAACTCTTCCATTTATTAATAATCCAAGTAATTCTTCCTTTGAATTACCATTAAGATCAATAATATATTTATTATTCTTTTTTTCAAATCCATAAGAATTAATAGATAAAATATCATCAACAGAAGTATCTGTTTTCAAATATACTCTGGACTTTCCTTTTTCTACCTTAATCTCATCTATATTACCATCAAGAACTATAGAGCCTTTGTCTATCATTGTAATATTTTTACATATATTTTCTACATGACTCATTTGATGAGATGAAAAAATCATATAAGTATTTTCATTTATTAATTCCATAATTAAATCCTGAAGCACTTGTGAATTTACAGGATCTAGTCCTGAAAAAGGCTCATCTAAAATAATTATTTCTGGCTCATTCATCAAAGATTGTATAAGCTGTACTTTTTGCTGGTTTCCCTTAGATAAAGTTTCTAGTTTGTTTTTTGCAGCATAAGCTAAGTCTAGTTTTTCTAAAAGATACATAATATTGTCTTTTGCATCTTTTTCTGATACTCCCCTAAGGTTTGAAAAATATAGAAGCTGTTCTAAAATCGGAACATTTTTATACATACCTCTTTCTTCAGGAAGGTAACCAATCCTAAAATCTTTTGCTTTAAAATCTTCTCCATCAATCTTAATACTTCCTTTGTCAAACTTAAATATATTCATAAAACCTCTGATAAAGGTTGTTTTTCCAGCACCATTCCTGCCTAAAAATGCGTGAACAGACCCCTTTTCAATATCAAAGCTTAAATTATGAAGTATTTCGGTTTTTCCATAGGATTTGACTACATCTCTAATTTCAATCATATTAGTCTCCTAAATTTAATTTTTCTCTTACAATATTTTTATTGTACCATTAAATATAATTTATACCAATAATTATCAAGAGGAATTTTCTTGCAATTTAATAGGTATTTCTGATACATTAATTAAAGCTAATCTTAGATATATAATATAGTTCATTTTATTATTAAGGCAAATAATTTTACAAGTAACTTTTGTAGTGTTTAGTTAATGTGATATCATCTAAGGAAGCTATTCATGAAAGGAGAAAATAATGCATACAAAAGCTTTTTTGAAAAAGTTTATCGAAAAGATAAAAAAAGTCCAACTAGCAGAAACGGGAGCTATGTTGGCCTATAATTTCCTATTTAGTTTATTTCCATTCATAATTGTTCTATTAAATCTGATTTCATTTATTGCAGCTGGATATGAACAAAATGTTTTAAAATTAATTAATGTCCTACCAGCAGATGCAGCTAGTATAATAAAACCATTTGTAAGTGATTTAATAAATTCAAGGTCAACTGGAATTTTATCAATCTCTTTAATTATAGCTCTTTGGCCTAGTTCAAATGGTATGCAAAAAATAATGAATGAGGTAAATAAAGCATTTGACGGATCTAACTATAAGAGATTTTTTTTCCAAAAGTTTTTAGCTATTGGACTTGCTCTTAGTTTTGTTATAGCAATTTTTGTACTGATTTTTACAGGCCCAGTTACAGCTTCACTGAAAAATATCTTAGAGTCACTCTTAGGTGAAGTAGTTGTATTAAATCTACTTTATGAGGCTATGATTTTTATTATCCCTAAGGTATTTATATTTTTAATATTATTCTTAATCTATAAGTTCTCCCTTATTAGAGAAGAAGTTCCTAGCAGATACCCTTTAATAGGTGCTTTTTTTACTAGTGTATTATTGAGTTTAGCGACCTTTGCATTTACTGTTTATGTAGATAATTTTGCTTCATATAACTCTACCTATGGTTCACTAGGAGGAATAATTATTCTTCTAACTTGGTTATTTTTGATAGGTATTATAATAATTGTTGGTGCTTATTTTGCAGCAACTATTAAAGATTTTGATGAAAACGCTAAAATTCAATCCGCTGAGCACTCGCTAGAACCATAGTTTCTATATACGCTGGAGATTTATTCATAGATTTTATAATAGAGTTAATTGTTGCTCCCGTTGTATATACATCATCAATTAATAGAATTTTGTATTTATAAATATCTTCTGCTACAGCTATGCTGTTTTTCAAATTAGTCATTCTTTCATTAGGACTAAGGTCATGTTGCACTTTAGTCCTTTTAATCTTTTGCAATAAATCTGTTCTAACTTCTAGACCTGATAATTCCCCTATCCTCTTTGCAAGTAATTCTGATTGATTATAGCCTCTTTTTTTATAATTTTTAGTATATAAAGGAACAGGAATAATTAAATCTACTTTATTAAAAATCTCATATTTAACTCCCATTTCGTACATTAATTCTCCAAGACTTTTATATAGATGAGTTTCACCTCTAAATTTATATTTAGCAATTAAATTTTTAGCAAAATCATTATAGAAAAGTGGATAAGATAATTTCATAGATATATTATCTTCATATTCATAGTAATCTACTCTATCAATTTTCATAGAACATTCTTCACAGAATATTTCATTGAATTTTTCTTCTTCTTTACAAAATGGACAAATATCTGAGTCCAAGTAAAAATAATCTAATATCATAAAACTCCTCTAAAAAGTTCAGCTTTTTCTTCCATTCTTATATCTAAAGAGGAATTTCTTTCAGAAATTGTATCATTTTTAATCATTTTCTCAAGTGCTTCTATATCACCTACAAGGACAACTAAATCCCTAGCTCTAGTTACAGCAGTATAAATTAGGTTTTTTGTAAGAAGCATATATGGTCCAGCAAATATAGGAATTACAATAGCTGGAAACTCTGATCCCTGAGACTTATGTACAGTAATAGCATAGCTATGCATAAGTTCTGAAATATTTTCCCTTGAATATATTGACGTCTTCCCATCATCAAAATTAACAGTCATCTCTATTTTCTCAGAATTGATAGCAATAATTCTACCCATATCTCCATTAAAGACACCTTCGTCTTCATTACCATCTTTATCTATATACTTAAGGTTATAGTCGTTTTTTTGTTGCATAACCTTATCCCCAACTTTATAAGTAAATTCACCATATTCAATTACTTCATCATTATTATCTGGATTCAAAATATTTTGAAGCTTTTTATTCAATTCTATAGTTCCTAAATCTCCCTTCTTCATCATAGAAAGAACTTGGATATCTTCGATTGGATCTATTTTATAAAAATTTGGTAATCTTCTATTAACTAAATCTAAAAGAGTATTAGAAGTATTATGAAAAGAAAAACATGGAACAAAAAAGAAATCTTTACTAGCTTTGAAAATTGGCATCTGTCCTTGGTTAATTCTATGAGCATTTATTACAATAGAAGAATCTTCGTCTTGCCTATAAATTTTCTCTAACCTAACAACTCGAGCATATCCTGAAGATATTAAATCTTTGAGTACATTCCCAGGCCCTACTGCAGGAAGCTGGTCGACATCTCCCACTAAAATTAGGCTAGTTTCACTTGTTACTGCATCTACAAACCTACTTAAAAGATCAATATCAAGCATAGATGCCTCATCTATTATTATTAAATCAGCTTCTAAAGGGTTGTCACTATCATAGTCAAAAACTTGAAATCCATCTTCAGCTACGTAGTATTTAAGCATTCTGTGAATAGTCGATGCTTTTTTTCCTGAAGATTCTTCCATTCTCTTAGCAGCCCTGCCTGTTGGAGCTGCCAATAAAAAAGAAATTCCATTATTTTCTGCAACTTCAACTATTGTATTTACTATCATAGTTTTACCAGTTCCCGGCCCACCAGTAATTACAGTTATTTTATTATTAAAGGCATGAAAGACAGCTTGTCTTTGTTCTTCATCTAAAATAGAGTTTTCAAAAGCCTTATCAAAATCTATATCTTCCCATGCTTGGTCAGATAGTTCCATTTGAACAAGTCTAGTTGCTGCTAAATCCTCAGCCATATAAAGTTTTTCATTATATATAACATCTTTATTATTAACTTGTTTTTGAACAAGTTCCCCATTTATAATACTTAACTCCATAACTCTTTCTATAAGATTAATAGAAATATCTAAAATTTTGGAGCATTCTCTTAATAATACAGCTTTTTCAATAAAAACATCTCCGTTTTGGCTAGATGAATACTCTAATATGTACTTAATCCCTGCTAGAATTCTTTCTTCAGAATCTTTTGCAAAACCATTTTTTAAGGCAGTTCTATCTGCTATTTTGAATCCTACTCCAAGAATATCATCAATTAACCTATAAGGGTTTTCTAAAATCACATTGATAGTTTCTTCTTTATACTCATTATAGATATTCATAGCCTGTTTTGTTCCAAAGCCAGCTTCCTGAAGAAAAAGAATAGCATCTCTCGAGTATTTATGCTCATTTAGAGCCTGTGTTATTGCCTGTATTTTAACCTTACCCAAGCCCCTGATTTCCTTTAGTCTATTTGGATTTTCCTCCATTATTTCTAAAGCCTTGTCGCCAAACTTTTTAACTATATTCTTAGCTGTTTTTTTTCCAATATGAGGAAATATTCCAGAGGAAAGATATTTTTCAATGGCTTCTTCGGTTTTAGGCATAACAATTTGAGCAGTTTTAATATCAAACTGCTCTCCATATTTGTCATGAAAGACCATATTTCCAGTTAATTCATAATGGGAGCCTATCTCAGCAGAGACAAGTTTTCCGACTGCTGTAATTTCTCCGTCCATTGTTTCAAAAACCCCTACAGTGTAGAGGTTTTCTTCATTTCTAAATATAATATTTGTAATATATCCTTGAATTTTAATCATAAAATCCCTAGGCCTTTATTCTATCTATATCTACTCCTATTGACTTAAGTTTTCCAACAAAGTCACAATATCCTCTATCGATATGATAAATGTCATTTATAGAAGTTTCACCTTCAGCAACCATACCTGCCAAAACTAAAGCTGCTCCAGCTCGTAAATCAGTAGCTCTTACATCTGCTCCTACTAATTTAGGTACACCTGCTATTCTTGCTTCCTTACCTTCAGTAGCTATTATTGCACCCATCTTTATAAGTTCGTCTACATGCATAAATCTATTTTCAAAAACAGTTTCTTCAACCTTTGAATTACCCTTACATACGCACATAAGTGTCATAAATTGAGCTTGGACATCAGTTGGAAATCCTGGATAAGGCATAGTTTTAATGCTTGTAGCTTTAAGATCCTTAGGCCCAATAATTCTCATTTCATCTCTTTCACTAAATTCTTCGATAACACAACCAGTTTCTCTTAATTTAGCTATAACAGGTCTAATATGAGAAGTTATAATATTTTCTACTATTAAATCTCCTTGGTTAATAGCTGAAGCAACTAAAAATGTAGCAGCTTCTATCCTATCAGGAATTATTTGATGAGTACAACCAGTTAATTTCTCTACACCTTCTATCCTAATGCAAGATGTTCCGGCTCCTCTAACCTTAGCACCCATTTTATTTAAGAAGTTTGCAAGATCCACGATTTCAGGTTCTTTTGCAGCATTTTCTAATATAGTTTCACCTTTTGCTTGGCAAGCTGCCATCATAATATTTTGAGTAGCTCCAACGGAAGGAAAGTCTAAATAAACTATATCTCCCTTTAAGCCTCCTACAGCTTCAGCACCTATTACAGATGCATCTTCATCAATCTTAGCTCCTAGTGCAGCAAAGCCTTTTAAATGTAAATCAACTGGCCTTGCACCAATCGCACAACCACCTGGCATAACAGTTTGAGTTTTATGTAACCTAGCCAATAGTGGTCCCATAACTAAAAAAGACGCCCTCATCTTATCCATAAGATTATAGGGTGTTAAATAAGATGTTAAATCCTTTGAATTTATCCTAACTGTATTTTCATCTAAATATTCAATTTTTGCACCAAGATGTTTCAGAACTTCCATCATAACTTTAACATCTGCTAATTTAGGAACATCTTCTAAAATAATATCCTCAGTCCCAAGTAGCGATGCAGCTAATAATGGAAGAGCAGAGTTTTTAGCGCCATCTATTTTGACTCTTCCCTCAACAGGGCTAGACTCTCTCACAACAATTTTTTCCATATAAACCTCCACATCCTTTATAGTAATAATTATACCACAAATACAGAAAGCTTAACATCTTATAGCTTTTTTGTCTATATAATATAAATACATCTATGACAATAAATTTTCTCATCTAAAAATAAATTTAATTCTAGTTTTTCATATAATTAATTGAAAATAATCAACTGAATGTATCTCTTTCTTTTTAGTAAAACAAAAAAGAGAGCCATTTTTTATTCGGCTCTCTTTTGATTATCTATTGTTTGCTGCTTCAAGCTCTTGCTGTGCAATAAGCTCTTTAACTTTCATTAGCCTAGTAGTTGTTGCTCTATCATTTTCATCAAGTTTCATTCTAATAAACTTAATTGTATCCCTATAATCAGGAATTGTCCTGTATTCTAGTGCATTAACTCTTCTTCTTGTGCTTTCGATTTCATCTGCCATTAACTGACAAGCTTTTTCAACTTCTGCAAGTTCAAGTAGCTTGTCCATAACAAAGTTAAGTCTAGCGATTGCATCGTCAAGCTCAGCTGATGTATTAACGAAGCCATAAGGGTACATTGTTTCATCATCTCCCCTTTTAAATTCCATCTTAGGTACATTAACACTCATAAGGTTAACAGCTTCGATAGCAACTAATAGCTTTTGGCTTGGGGAAGATAAGGCATCTTCCAGCATTTCAGGACTCATGGCTGCTGATGCTAGTAAAAAGTCTCCAAAAGATTTTGAAAGTTCCCTTTCAACTTCTTCCCTTAAATCCTTATTTTTTCTAATAAGAGATATAAACTGTCTCATAAGACCATCTTGCTTATCTTTTAGAAGTTTATGTCCTCTTTCTGCCGACTCAAGCTTGGTTTTCAAGCCTGACATAGTAGATCTATTAGGATTAACTTTTAAGACGGCCATCTAATCAGCCCCTTTACCTTCTTCTTTACCCATATATTTATCGATAAGTTTTGTATCAATTCTCTTAAGTTCTGATCTAGGAATAATCTTTAATAATTCCCAGCCAAGGTCTAGAGTTTCATCAATTGATCTATCTGTATAGAAACCTTGATTTACATAAATTTTTTCAAACTCATCAGCAAATTTAGCGAAGGCTCTATCTGCTTCTGATAAAGCTGTATCTCCAAGGATTACTTGAAGTTCTTTAGCTTCAAGACCTGCTGTATATGCTGCATATAGCTGGTTCATAGTATTAGCATGGTCTTCTCTTGTTTTACCAACACCTATACCCTTATCTTTAAGTCTTGATAGAGATGGCTTAACATC
This sequence comes from uncultured Peptoniphilaceae bacterium, assembly GCA_964432945.1. Taxonomy (GTDB): domain Bacteria; phylum Bacillota; class Clostridia; order Tissierellales; family Peptoniphilaceae; genus CAYSPO01. The sequence goes on along the minus strand of CAYSPO010000014.1, from coordinate 8,742 downwards.
TATAGGTGGTTTTAAACCTTTTTGGTGTAAGTCTCTTGAAAGCAGGATTTGTCCTTCTGTAATATATCCTGTTAAGTCAGGGATTGGGTGAGTGATATCATCTTCAGGCATTGTAAGAATAGGAATTTGTGTGATAGAACCTTGTCTACCAAGGATTTTTCCTGCTCTTTCATAAATACCAGCAAGGTCAGTGTATAGGTATCCTGGATATCCTCTTCTACCCGGAACTTCGTTTCTTGCTGCAGAAACCTCTCTAAGAGCTTCAGCATAGTTTGTCATGTCAGTCATTATAACAAGTACTTGCATTCCTTCGTCAAAAGCTAAATGCTCAGCACAAGTAAGGGCAACTTTAGGAGTTGCAATTCTTTCTACTGCAGGGTCATCTGCAAGATTTATGAATAAAACTGCTCTATCGATAGCTCCAGTTTTTTCAAAGTCTTTTCTAAAGAATTGAGCTTCTTCATAAGTGATACCCATAGCTGCGAAAACTACGGCGAAACTATCATCTGATCCTAATACCTTAGCTTGTCTTGCGATTTGAGCTGCAAGTTGGTTGTGAGGCATACCTGATCCAGAGAAGATAGGTAACTTTTGACCTCTAACAAGAGTATTAAGTCCGTCTATACTAGAAACACCAGTTTGAATAAACTCATCAGGATACTCTCTAGCTGTTGGGTTTATAGGTGCTCCGTTAATATCTCTTCTATCTTTAGGTAGAATAGCTGGACCATCATCTATTGGATTTCCAAGTCCGTCGAAAGTTCTTCCAATCATGTCAGAAGATACGCCTAATTCCATTGGTTTACCAAGGAATCTAACAGTAGTTTCTTTCATATTAATTCCACTAGTACCTTCGAAAAGCTGGATGACAGCCTTATCTTCAGTAATTGAAAGAACTCTTCCTCTTCTTTTTTCTCCAGTTTGTAAGCTGATGTCTACAAGCTCTTCATATTTAACGCCTTCTACATCACTAACAACCATTAATGGACCGGAAGCTTCTGATATTGTTTTATATTCTTTAATCATCTGCTATCCCTACCTTTTCTATAAGTTCATTTAGTTGTGCATTTATTTCTGTCCTAACTTCTCTAACTGCGTCAGGTGTATCATTATCAATTTCTTTCATTCTGGCAATTCTTTCTCTTACAGGAAGATCTAAAATTTCATTTAGATAAACACTCTTACTTAAAGCATCTAAACCTTTGTGGTAGAAATGTAAGATATTCTCAAGCATTATTGTTTGCTTTTCTAGTGGACAGAAAGTATCTACTTGATGGAAAGAGTTTTGTTGTAAAAAGTCTTCTCTAAGTGACTTAGCAACCTCTAATTTAAGTTGTTCTGCGTCTGATAAAGAATCTCTACCAACAAGTCTTACGATTTCAAGCAAACCTTGTTCATCTGCTAAAATACCCATAGCCTCTGTTCTATAGTCTGAGAAGCTCTTATCTACATTATTATCAAAGAATTCGTCCATTTCATCTTGGTATAATGAATAAGAGTTTAACCAGTTAATAGCTGGGAAGTGTCTTGCGTATGAAAGGTCATAATCAAGTCCCCAGAATACTTTAACAACTCTAAGTGTTGCTTGAGAAACTGGTTCAGAAATATCTCCTCCTGGAGGTGATACTGCACCAATAGCTGTAAGAGCTCCTTCTCTAGGTTCAGAACCTGAAGACAAGCATTTACCAGCTCTTTCGTAGAATTCAGCAACCCTTGAAGCTAGATAAGCTGGATAACCTTCGTCACCAGGCATTTCTTCAAGTCTTGATGACATCTCTCTTAAAGCCTCAGCCCATCTTGATGTAGAGTCAGCCATTAAAGCTACTGAGTAACCCATATCTCTAAAATATTCAGCAACTGTCATACCAGTATAAATTGATGCCTCTCTGGCAGCAACTGGCATATTAGATGTATTCGCGATAAGAACCATTCTCTTAATAAGAGGTTGGCCTGTTTGCGGGTCAAGTAGTTCAGGGAATTCGTTTAAAACGTCAGTCATCTCATTACCACGTTCTCCACATCCTACATAAACAACTATATCAGCATCTGCCCATTTAGCTATTTGATGCTGGATTACAGTTTTACCAGATCCAAAAGGTCCTGGAATAGCTGCAGCTCCCCCCTTAGAAACAGGGAAAAATGTATCTATTACTCTTTGTCCAGTTACAAGAGGTGTATCTGGATCAAGCTTTTTATTGTAAGGTCTTCCTTGTCTTACTGGCCATTTTTGCATTAATTGAAGGTCGTGTGTTTGTCCATTTTTATCTTCAACAACACAAACAGTTTCAACTATTGTAAATTCACCAGATTTTATTTCTTTTATAGTTCCTTCAATTTTATGTGGAACCATAATTTTGTGGTTAACTACTTCGTTTTCTTGAACTTCACCTATAATGTCTCCGCCAATAACTTTGTCGCCAACATTCAATACAGGTTTGAAATCCCATTTTTTATCCCTAGGTAAACTTGTTACTTCTACTCCTTTATAAAGGAAGTCACCTTGGGCAGCCTTCATTTTATCTAGTGGTCTTTGGATACCATCAAACATTTCTTCGATAAGGCCTGGTCCAAGTTCAACAGATAGTGGTGCTCCTGTTATATATACAGGTTCGCCAGGTCCTACACCTGTTGTCTCTTCATAAACTTGGATTGAGGCTATATCTCCTCTCATCTCGATAACTTCACCGATGAGCTTATCTTCAGAAACTTCAACTACGTCATATATATTAGCTGATTCCATTCCCTCTGCTTCAACTAGAGGTCCGGAAACACTAATTACTTTTCCAATATTCAATATAAGCTCTCCTCCTATAGTATATTTGAACCAATGGCCTTTTCTACGTTCTCATTGATCCTGTCCATGCCAATATTTAAAGTACCTTGGTTAGAAGGTATTAAGATTATTGCAGGAACCATTGTACTATTATATCTATTTATTGTTTCAGGGATTTGATTAGCAAGTTGTTCAGTTATGAAAATAATTCCAAACTCATTTCTTGCCATCTTATCCACAGCTCTTCTTGATTCTTCAGGATTAGTACAAGTTGCTACTTCAAGTCCTAAGGCTTTGAAAGCAAGTACTGAGTCCCTGTCTCCTACAACTCCTACTTTATACATAAGTTTCACGCAACCTTTCCCTGATAAATTCTGGAGAAAGTTTATTTAACTTAGAAACAAGAATAACTCTTATATTCTTGATCTCTATTTCTCTCGCTATTAAATATGCAAAGATTACTTCTGGTCCATAGGAAATAAATTTAACTTCTTTAGCTATATCCATAATATGATTGTCAAATTCTTTTTCAAAGGAAGCTATACTTCCTGTTTCTTCATATTGAATAAATCCTTTATAAAGTCTTTTTCCAATATTAGTTCTCTTGAATTTATCAACTATAACTGATATAGGTTCGTTAAATAATCTAAGAATTTCTTTCCTATCAATATTACCACTAACAGAAATTACTTTTTCAGCATATTCAGGGTTTCTATTTTGTCTTTGCATCCTGAATAAGGCAATTAGGTTACTAAAGTCTATAAAATCTTTAGCATACTTTCGAAGTGTATCTAAATCAGTTTTTTCAGAAATTTTTAAAAGATTATTGTAAAACCTTTTATCAACAGCTAGGTCAACAGATTGAGGATTTAGTGTGTCACCATAGTCATATACAGCTTCAGTTGCAAGACCATCTAACATCTTATCTATACCTTTTCTATCGCCTTTTTCAGCTTGCTCAGCTACATTAGAAACTTTAATTCTTCCCATTGGATAAATTAAATTAGTATTATCTGTTCCCATTACATGATCTTTTAAAATAACTTTCATATTATGGGCATCATACTTTAGGGAAACGATGTCTACAACATCTCTATTGTTACTTAAGTCCATAACTGTTTCATAAAGATTTGTAAGTTCATTATATATAGCTTTGTCATAATCTTCTGGTCTATCAATCTTATTAAAAACATCAGAGTATGAAGTTTCTTGAAGAACTTTTATAGCATCTTCAAGGCTATTTGATTCAATCATACGGTCAAACTGTTCTTTTGTAAGGAGTTTTGATTCTAAGGAACGTATTCTAGTAGAACTGTGTATGAAATCTTTTCTTTCCATTGTCTACTCCTTTCCATCGAATAGAATATTCGCTATTTCTCCTTCTAATTCTGACCTATAAAAATCTACTACATCATCAAAGGTATAGTTAGTAATAATATCTCCATCTTTGATAACAAATCCAGATTCAACTGTTTCGCTATCTGAAATTTTAAAGTTAGATTCAGTAAATAAATCTTTTTTTCCTTCTTGAAGTATAACTTCTTCTGAATCTTTTAATTGATATCCATTTAAGATATTATTAACAAAATTTGTATAATCACTATCAGAAATATCCTTTAACTTCAGCTTAGCTTGGTCAAAAGTTTTTTCTATTGTTGCTTGCTTTGCAGCTAGCTTTTCATCTCTTGCCCTAAGTTTAGCTTGAGAAACTATTTTAGCTCTCTCATTTTCAGCTTGAACTTTAGCTTTTGAAATAATAGATTCACCAAGATCTTTTGATTTTGTTTCATATTCAGCTTTTACTTTATTTATTTCATGCTCATATGATTGTATTATTTCATCAGCTTTTTGCTGGGCATCTGCCTTTATTTTATTTGTTATATTATCTAGGTTAGACATATAATCAGCCCCTATATACTTGATAATAAGATAATTGACATTACGAATGCTAAAATTGCATAAGTTTCAACCATTACTGCATATATAATTCCGTATGTTTGGTATTCTTCATTCTTAGCTAATATTTGTAAACCTGCTGCAGATACTTTACCTTGAGCTACTGCTGATTTAAGACCAACAAAAGCGATTGGTAGAGCTGCCATTAAGATGCTTCCACCTTCTTGAAGACTCATTTGAGGGCTTAACTTACCTAAAATTAAAAGACCAATTACGAAACCATAAAGACCTTGTGTACCTGGAAGTAATTGAAGTACAAGTGATTTACCAAATTTTTCTGGTTCATCAATAACTACAGCTGCTGCTGATTCCCCTGCTATCCCTACACCTTTTGCTGATCCGATACCTGCTAATAGAACTGCTAATGCTGCTCCAAGACCACCTAGAATCATTCCACCTTGTTGTATAAAAAATTCTGCCATTTTGTCCTCCTAATTATTTTATATTTATATATTTTGTATCATTTTTGAACACATTGAAAACTTTTCCACTACCAGTAAAGAATTTACCGAAAAATTCTACATAAGAAAGTCTTATATCATGAACATATGCTGATAGATAAGATAAGAAAATGTTAAATGCGTGTCCACCTAAGAAAATTACTACACCTAAAATCATTCCAATAGGGTTTTTAGGTAGCATTCCAATCATCATGTTTATTGCCATAGCAATAAATCCACCTGATAAGCCTAGTGCCATAAGTCTTGAGTAGGAAACAAAATCTCCAACCCATGATGAAATACCATATAGCTCATATGCTCCTTGAGCAAGTCTTGACGGAACAGATTTTGCCTCTCTTCCTCCAAATAGAACTATACCTATCATGCCTATTATCATCACCCATTTACCAATCGATGATATATTTGTTGGTATTACCCCTACAATACCTAGTAAGAATAAAGTTAGCCCAATAAGAGCCATATACCAGAAAAGCACATCATATATTGCATCTTTTACTTTTCCATCTCTTAATAGCATATAGCCTTTCAAAGCAAGTCCAAAGAATAAATGAATTGCCCCAAATATTATAGATAAGATTAATAGCTTAATATTGTCTCCCGTATCTATTAAATGGAAAGGTAAACTCATTCCAAATACAGACCCATATATTAATCCCCATATCATTGTTGAAATACTTAACATAAAGAAAAACTTTACTGAGCTTCTCATTTTTTCTGTCAAATTGAACTTAGTTAATGCTATTCCAGTTAAAGCGAATAAAACAGCTCCATATCCTAAGTCTGCTACCATCATACCGAAGAATATCCAATAAAATATTGATAAAAACGGTGTTGGATCTATTTCACTATATACTGGTGTTGAGTACATTTCTGTAATACTTTGAAATGGCTCAACTAATTTATTATTTTTCAAAAGCACTGGTGTTGTATTATCACTTTTCTCAGCATCAGCTAACTCTAAATAATAACCACTACCTAAAATTTTCTTTATAGATTTTTCAAAGTCAAAGACCATATCTGTTGGTATATATCCATTTATTATATCGACTTCTTTTAATCCTATAAAATTTTCCATAGCTGATAGCTCTAGCTTTTGATTAGATAAATATTCATATGCTAGTTCTATCTCATCTATTCTCTTAGTATATGCATTAATTTCACCATTAACTTCTTCTTTTTCTCGAGTTAAAGATAAAATTGCTGCCTCATGGTTTTCTGTTTCCACTTTCGCTGTATCTGAACCTGGGATAGTTACATTGTTAAAGCTGTTTTCTCTTAAAACTTCAATTACATCGTTATATTGTTCATTCAAAACAAGTGCAACAATGTAAGTATTATTCTTTTCTTCTGAAACTGCTTCAAAATGCGCACCATCATAGGCTTCTAAAGCTATGCTAACGTCACTAAGTTTCTTTGTTGGAATAGTTCCAGTTAAAACCTTCACAGTAGGTGTTGAAGATAAATCAGAAATTTTAGATTCAATAGGTAACCAAGGAATCAATTCGTTTATTAATCCTTGTCTATATTTGATTTCTTGATCAATTTCATCAACCCTAATCGTATGTGACTTTAATTCATTATACAAGCTATCATATTCAACCTTTGAGCCTTTTTCCTTTAACTCATCGATTGTATACCATTTGAGACCTTCTTTGATGCTTGCGAGCTTTGATTGATGTTCTTCTCTTGGTTTTAGTACATCTAAAATCCATTTTGCTCTAGATAATTCTCTATCATTATCTTCAATCGATTTTGGTACTTCAACTGTTTGAAGGTCTTGCTCTTCAGCAATATCTTTAGTATCGGAAAAGTGAATATATTCAAACCTTTGTAGTTCGTCTATTAATTCTTTTCTGGATTCAGCAAAAGAAAACAAACTAAACTTAGTCATATTAACTATTGCCATTATTATTCACAATCCTTTCAACTATAATTTTTACAGCCTCATCTATCTTGCTACCAGCAAGATTAGATATTTTGCTAGCATCTTCCCTACCTTTAGCTAAGATTGGGGCTGCTTCTTTCTCGCCTTTTTCCCTAGCTTCTTGAATAATTTGATCACCTGACTTAGTGAACTCTTCTTTCTTTTGTAGGAGTTCAGACTTGCATTGTTCGATGGTAGTATTAACACGTTGTTTACCATCTGTTTCGGTGTTCTTAAGCATTTCTGCTGCATTTACTTCAGCATTTTTGACTACTGAAATTGCGTCCATTAATTCACCCCCAATAGCTCCTTGATATCGATTTCACGATTACACAATAATAGTTAACCACATCTATTTCAGAAAGTTAACCTATTAAAATTATAATGCATAATTGCAAAAGTTACAAGTCGCAATAACAATATATTTTTATATAAATTCTATAGACTTTGTTAGAATTTTAATAAATTTCAGCCAATTTTAGATTATATATAAAATTATTGTTAATTTATTACCGTTATTTTTCACATAATATTTACTGCCAAAGCTATATTTATATATTTTTTAGTTAAATATATAAATTTATACTTTAACATATATTCTATGTGATATCAATTTCCCAAATAAATAGGAAAACCCCTATATTTTATATAAATAAAGGGGTTTTTTTATTTTTATTTTGTACCGAATAACCTATCTCCAGCATCTCCAAGACCTGGTAAAATATAGCTATGTTCGTTAAGCTTTTCATCAAGTGATGCAGCAAATATTTCTACATCAGGATTTTCTTTTTCGATAGCTTCTATTCCTTCTGGTGCAGCTATTAAACAAATTAATTTAATATTTTTGCAACCTTTTTCCTTTAAGAATTGTATTGCTGTATTAGCAGATCCCCCTGTTGCTACCATTGGATCTAAAACAAACACATCTCTTTCAGTGATGTCATTAGGAAGTTTGCAGTAATATTCTACTATCTTAAGAGTTTCAGGTTCTCTATATAATCCTATGTGACCAACCCTTGCTGAAGGAAGTATTTCTAGCATCCCATCAACCATTCCAAGTCCTGCTCTTAGTATTGGAATTAAAGCTAATTTTTTTCCACTTAATATTTCTCCAGTTGTTTTACAAAGTGGTGTTTCAACTTCAACAACTTCTGTTTCTAAATCTCTTGTTACTTCATAAGCCATAAGACTTGCTATTTCATTAGCTAAATCTCTAAAATCTTTTGAAGGAGTATTTTTGTCCCTTAAAAGTGTAATTTTGTGCTTAATAAGTGGATGTGTCATTACTGTTGTTTTTCCCATTAGTTTCCTCTTTTCTCAAGTTCTGTAATTTTATCTAGCCTATTTTGATGCCTTCCACCTTCAAATTCTGCGGCAAGGAAGTTATCTACTATATTTTTAGCTACTTCAACTCCGGTAATTCTTCCACCAAGACATAGAATATTCGCATCATTATGCTTTCTTGTTGCTCCAGCAGAGAATGCATCAGTTACGTGAGCTGCCCTTATTCCATTAAATTTATTACAAGCTATGCTTATACCTATTCCAGTTCCACAAATTGCAATCCCTAAATCAACTTCTTTAGATAAAACCCCTCTAGCTAATTTAGCTGCATAATCTGGATAGTC
>CAYSPO010000013.1:30177-31467 GCA_964432945.1 uncultured Peptoniphilaceae bacterium | reverse complement strand
AAAATTTTCATATGTAACATTTTTGTAACTTATTTTTTCTTTTTATAATTTTAATGGTAAATAGTAATATATTTAATATTATTATAAATATTATCTTATATTTCTAGTAAAATAAGGGTAATTTTCATTGAATAATATTATTTATACATTTTATTTTTCTATTTTATTAGATATTTATAAAACATTCTAATAGTTATATGTAATATTACTTGACATTTATTGATTTTTGTTATTATTTTCATTCAGCTAGCCTTATTCTTCTCTAACTAGCTGAATGAAGGGGTTTTCTGAGTAAAATTGATTTTCCTTAAATTTTTTATATATCTTTTATTCTTCTTCTCCCCTTAGCCAGCTCATATCTGGGCCTTTGGGAACAATCCTTGTTGGGTTGATATCAGGGTGGGACTTATAATAATGATCTTTTATATGAGTGAAATTTATAGTGGACTTAAATTCTGGAATTGCATAGAGCCTTTTTGTATAGGCAGAAAGATTTTGGTAGTCTTTTATCTGTCTTATATTACACTTAAAGTGACTGAAATAAACTGGATCGAAGCGAATAAGAGTTACAAATAATCTAATATCAGCTTCAGTTAGCCTATCCCCCACAAGGTAGCTTTTATTTTCCAGATGATTTTCAAGAAAATCGAGAGCTTGGAAAAGTTCATCTACACTTTTCTCATATGCTCTTTGGCTTTTGGCAAAGCCTGCCTTATATACTCCATTGTTTATAGGCTCATAAATTCTTTCATTCATTTCATCGATTTCATCCCTTAATTCTTCAGGATAAAAGTCGCCTTCTTTCGCCCCTATACTATCGAAGGCTGAGTTAAATATACGGATAATCTCTGAAGATTCATTGTTCACTATGGTTTTTGTTTTTTTATCTAGGAGAACTGGCACAGATACATAGCCTGTGTAATTTTCACTTGCTTTTCGGTAAACTTCTCTCATATCCTTTGCTCCAAAGACAGAGTCAGGGATAACTCCTTCTCCTTCTTTGAAATTCCAGTCATTTTCATCTATAAAAGGATTAACCACAGATAAGCTAACGAATTTATCTAAGCCTTTTAGATTTCTCATAATAAGTGTTCGGTTAGCCCAAGGGCAAGCTAGGGATACATAGAGATGATAGCGATTTTTCTCTATTTGGAAGGGATTTTCCTCTCCTCCTATATTATTTCTGAAGCTGGATACTTCTCTTATAAATTCTCCATTTTTTTCCTTAGTCATTTTTCCTCCTTCTTAGTTACTTAATCTACCTATACCCTAATTAATGAAAGTAATTTT
>CAYSPO010000013.1:0-30077 GCA_964432945.1 uncultured Peptoniphilaceae bacterium | reverse complement strand
CCTACTGGGCAAGTGTTTTCGATAAATTCAACAAATGCGTCTACTTTTTCTTGGCTTTCTTCTGTTTTGAAACAAATATTAGATCTGATTTCTTGGAAGCCATTTCTAACTTCTGGATTTTTCCCCATAAAGCCATCTGGATCGAAGTCGCCTTCAAGTTCTACATAAACTTCTTCGAATTTGAAATCGTGTGCCTTTGCAAAGCATTTAGCAACGATAACTTGGCAACCTCCAAGGGCAGTTAAAACTAACTCCACTGGGTTTGGAGCTTTATCTGTTCCTCCTAGGGCAGTTGGTTCGTCCATAAGAACTTTGAAATTTCTTACTGAACTTTCTGCTTGTAAGCCTTCATCTAAACCTTTTACTACTGCATTAGCTGTTTCTAACATTATCTTTCCTCCTTAAATATTAATATCTCTATTGTGATATTTTCTTCATAGATATATCATAACACTAATTCAGGTTAATAGTTAAATAAATATCTAACAGCAAATACTTTTTTCTACCTTTGAAAAATATTTTTATTTTCTCTTAATTCTTTGAAAAGTTGGCAAGAAAATTTCTCTAGGAAAATATGATAATTATGGGAAAAGTTTTTATTGGGTTATTTTCTAAGGGAATATTTCTTCAATTATTAAGGAAAAGATATTTTATATACTTTCCATAAATTTTTCTTATTAATAAGAAAGGGCAAGTTTTCCTATAAAAAACAAGAATTACTATTCCCATTATGATAGAAAGAAGGTTTAAGATTGTCCTATCCATGTTTTTATAAAAGAAACAAGGGCAAGTAGAAAGGAGATTAGCCCCACTCCTGCTAGAAGAATACTTGAAAAGATAAGGCTTATCTGCATTGAGATGCTAACATACTTCAATAACATAGCTAGGATAAAGAAAATTTGCAGATAGGATGCCCCTTGCCTGCTATCGTTGATGAAATAATTTTGTTTTTCACAGACTCCCTTTATAAAGATATAAGTAAATTATATTTGCTACTTGAATTATCTATCTAAATATTCTCTATGGATAAAAAGATTTGATTAAAGCTGATTTTAGCTAGGCAAGGGAGCTTTATCTCGGCTATATTTAACTTCCTTCTCTTTCAATTTGGTGATTTCTCTCTAGGGCTTTCAATTAAATTTATTTAGAAAAGTAAGGGAATTTTATTCAAAAGATATGATTTATTCTAGGATAAGGATTTTTGGAGTATGTTTTACTTTTATAGGAAAATAAAGTATATAAGAAATTATTGTATGCTCTTTCTTATTAATTTTAATGGTCAATAGGGTGAAAGGATATTTTAACGAGAAAATCTAAGGAAGGATAAAGTACTTGAAGAATTATTTTCCTTGTATTTTTATTATTTATGGAAAAAAGGTAATTTATAAGATATTTTTCTTAAAAAAAGCAAAAAAATCTCCCTGACCTTATAGGCTAGCAGGGAGACTAACTTATCTTTTCAACTTTCAATAAAAGATAGTTACTATTTTAGAGGCATAGATAATAAAGGGGATAAGAAGATATTCGGTGTTTTCATAAGTTTTTTATTCTAATAATACTTTTGAGGATTTGCTAATTATTTTTTATTTCAATTTATGACTAGTCTTATTCTCTATTATTATGCCTTAAAATCTTTATTAATTATTATTATTGTTATTTTCTTTTTCTGTTAAAACTCCGTCCACCACTTCAAAAATCCTATCGCAATACTCAAGAAGCCTTGTGTCATGGGTTACGATAACAGTTGTTCTATCTGTTTCGTTTGTGATATCTCTTAGGAGCTTCATTACCTCGATTGCTTTTTTGGAGTCAAGAGAAGCTGTCGGCTCATCGGCTAGAAGGAGCTTCGGCTCTGTATATAAGGCTCTGGCTATGGCTGCTCTTTGCCTTTCCCCTCCTGATATATCTCCAGGGTATTGATTTTTCCTTTTGAGAATTCCCATCTTATCTAATATCTTATCAGACTTTTCCTTATTTCTTTTTCTTTTAGCAAATTTATCCACTAACTGAATTTGTTCTTCTATTGTTAGATAAGGAACTAAGTTAGATGCTTGAAGGATAAAGCCGATTTCATCAAACCTTAATTTATTTCTTTGTTTTTCGTCCATATCGGATAAATTCTTGCCGTTAAAAGTAATTTGTCCACCTGTTGGTCTTTGAAGCCCTCCCATCATAGTTAGTAAAGTTGATTTACCTGAACCTGAAGGTCCTACTATGGCGACCAATTCTCCTGAATTCAAGGTGAAAGATGCTTTTTTGAAGGCTTCAATTTTTTCTCCATTATCTTCAAATGTTTTATAAACATTATCAAATTTCATTATTTCCATAAGTCCCCTCCTATATTACTTCCAGTGGATCAACTTTTGATACACTTCTCACTGAGAATATTGCCCCTATTTGAGATGTAATCATCATTAAAAGGGTGATTATTCCGTAGAATGTCCAGTCAGACTTAAATGGAACTGTGGCTGGAAGGAATTGTTCAGTTAGCCAAGTTAAGAATATTCCTATCATAAGTCCAATTAATGAAACTAGAAAAGTTTGAACAATTACAGATTTTCCTATATAGGCATTGGAGATACCTTGAATTTTCATTATTCCAAAGGTCTGCTTTTTTTGAATGGTGATTATATAAAGGAATACTCCAAGAACAATAGCTGCTATAACTATTAAAAAGCCTATCATTAAAGCAAAAGTAAGTAGCTGGGCTGTGTATCCAGGAATTTCTTTTATAAATTCATCTATTGTTATGATATCGTAGTCGTCCTTTAAATCCTTAAAATCATCGTCATCTCCATAAAGTACAGCTGCAGAGACTCTTTCTGGGATTGCAGGTGTTGCTTGGGAAGTTCCGTCCATTGCTGGAGTTTGACCTGCTTCAGCTGGAGGCATTTGCCCTTCTTCTGCTGGAGTTTGTTCTCCTGCTTGAGTTTGATTTTGGGCTTTGTCATCTTGTGGCTTATATTGGATAAAGGCTGCAGATGCCTTGTGAAGTTTTGTATAGACAACTGGGGCAACATTGAATTTGTAGTCATCTGTGAAGCCGACAACTGTAAATTCTGCGTCATTCATAGATAACTTTAATTTATCGCCAAGCTTAACTCCATCTTTATCTCTTAGGGAAGATGCAGCGATTACCTCATAGTCATCTTCAATTTCCCTTCCTTCTAGGACTTCTGGTCTTGCTTTTGAATTTTCTTCTGTTCCTAGAAGAACTATGTTGACTGTGTTTTCATCTCTTTCATTTCCGTTGATATAGGCTACTGCCCTTGATAAATTAATTAATTCATAGTCCTTGCCTTCTAGGTCTTTTTCAATTACATCTTGATCTATCATAGATGAGTTTATATTGTTATTGGAGCCGTTGGATAAGACTATTCTGTCAGCGTCCCAGTGTTCGATTGCAGTTCTATTGTCGCTTGCAAGGCCGTTGGCTAGGCCTAACAAAAAGTAAACAAGATATGATATTAATACGAATATGATTATTATCAGAAAAAATCTTGTTTTTTCTTTTTTCATTTCTTTAAATGCTAAAAACATATTTTCCCCCTTTAAGTATTTTATGGTTATGGTCTCTTTTTAATTTAGGACTCTTATATTTATCTTTATTATTTATTAGAGAATAGTAAGTTTAATGTAAAATCCTATTGAAACTCTTTCGTATATTACCCTAATACATATAATCTAAAATTAATTAAATAGTTTTTTGAAGCTTATTGGATAGATTTTTCTTATAAGGATGTATTTTTTTCTAGTTTTTATAGGAATTCTTAATTTCAGATATAAAAATCATAGATTTTGAAAATTATGTAAAAATGTTTTGAAGCTTTCTAGGTGAAGAATTGTTAAAATTTCTTATATTTATTCTTTTACTTCGAATATTTTATATTTATTACATTATTTTTCTTTATTTAGTCTCTTTATCTCTTGATTTATTTCTTTTTCTAATCTATTATTTTATCTTTTCAAAATATTAAAAATTTTCATATTTATAAACTTCAATACTATGTAAATTATGCTATACTTTTACTTATAAGGATAAATTTATCTTTATATATTTTTATAGTTATTATAAAAACATTAGAGGAAAAAAATGAAAAAAAAGTTAATCTTATTACTTGGACTTGTGATGAGCTTAAGTCTTGTAGCTTGTGGAAATGATACAAGCGATACTGAAGCAACTGAAGCTGCAGAAAGCGAAGTAACTGAAGCTACAACAGAAGAAAGCGAAAAAGATGAGTCTGAAGAAGAAACTGAGAAAGCTGAAGAAACAGAAGAACTTCCTAGTGTAGAGCTTGCAAAAGCTACTAGCGAAGATGTAGAAGCTTCTTTAGAATCAGGTCTTGTTATAGATACAAGAGCTCCTGATGCTTATATCGGCTGGAAACTTGATGGAGCAAAAAGAGGTGGACATATTGAAGGTGCAACAGATTTCTCTGTTCATTTCTTAGAAGCTAAGTATGATGAAAAAAATAACCTTGAAGGTAGATCAAGGGATGAAGTTCTTGATGAAATGCTTAAAAACAAGGGAATTGAAAAAGGTAAAGATATCGTTCTTTACGATATCAATGGCGAAGATGCTCAAAAGGTTGGAGATTTCTTAGCTAGCAAGGGTATTGAAAACATTAAATACTACAATGCAAGTGAATGGATAGATGATGAAGCTAAACCTATGGCTAGTTATCCAAACTATGAAATGCTTGTTTCTCCTACTGCCCTAAAAGATATTATGGAAGGAAAAGAAGTTGAAGAGCTTGGATCTATCGATGAATATAAGATTTTCGATGTTTCTTGGGGAACTGTTGAAGAATCAGGTTACTTAGATGGACATATTCCAGGAGCTGTTCATGTTCATACTGACTGGTTTGAACCTGAAGAACAAGATATTCCTTGGATGCTTGATAATGACGAAGGTTTAATTGAACTTGCTGAAAAACTTGGAATAAAAGCTGGGGATAAGATTATTACTACTGGTCCTGAACCAATGGCTTCTTCTAGGTTTGCAGTTATTTGCAAGTACTTAGGTGCTGAAGATGTTAAGTTACTTAACGGTGGACTTTTATCTTGGCAAACTTATGGATATGAACTTGAAACTGACAACAACGAACCTGTTGCAGTAGAAGATTTCGGAGCAGATGCACCTCTTAATAAAGATGTTATTGAAACTCCTGAACAAGTTCAAGAATACCTGAAAAGAGATGACTATACTCTTGTAGACATAAGAACAAGAGAAGAATATGACGGAGAAAATACTGGATATTCTTACCATGATAAAGCTGGTAGAATTGACGGAGCAGTATTCGGATATGCTGGAATTAATAGCTCTAGCTCAATGTCTTTCTATAGAAATATAGACAAAACTATGAGAAACGGTTATGAAATTCTAGATATGTTAGAAGGACAAGATATTAACCTTGATAACCATCTTTCATTTATGTGTGGATCAGGATGGAGAGCTGCTGAAACTTATTGGTATGCTAATGTTATGGGACTTGAAAACACTTCTCTTTACAGCGATGGATGGATAGGCTGGTCTGAAAGAGGTTTACCATCAATAGAAGGTAGTGGTAGTGATAACCAAGGTTTCTAGAAAATATAAGCTAGTTACAGCTATCCAAATCTTTGGGCTTGTAGCAATGTTTATATTAGAGAAAATGACTTTCGGTAGGGGTGGTTTAGTCCACCACCTACTTTTTAGAAAAAGACAGCTTCTCAAATTAATTCCTTTAACTTATCTAAGGATTATCGGCTTAATATTAATCGCTATTTCCATAATAATTGCCGTTAAACTAAAAAATAAAGAAATAAAGAATTATGTAAGAATTGAAAATATTGCCATCTTTTTAATTCTAGGAGTTGTCCTTGCTCTAAACTTACATGCTCCTTTTAGAAGCTATGCTTATATAACTGTTGTGTTAGTAATAATAGCTGTACTACAAGGGCTGAAGTATAATTTTGAAGTAAAAAAACATTTAGAAAAAAACGAATAATTAAAAGAAAAACCTATCTCTGTCTATCTGAGATGGGTTTTATTTTCTTTAGATATAGTTTTTATAAAAAGGAAAATCTAAAGGTAGTTTTCAATAATAAGCCTTCCCTATTTACTTTCCTTAATTAGCTTTAATTTAACTCTTGTAATTCCCATAGATTAATAGCATAAAGATAATAGATTTAGAATTATCAATGCTTAATTAGTTAGAAAATATTTAGCAAGAATAAACTCTTTGTATAATTTAATTAATATAGTGGAGTTTTTATTTTGGCGAACTAGGCTTCATTTCTCTCTAAAGGCTGGGATATTTATAGGGATAAAAGTTGGTTTTTTTATGAGCAATTATTTAATTTAGATAAGTCCACATTCCTTATAAATTTTTTCGATAAAGGCAGACTTATGCTCCATATACTTGTCAATATCTGAAGGATAAAGCTGGGCTGCTTCTTCTTTTATCTTTGAATATTCTTCAATAAGCTCAGTATTTCCCCTAAGATAATCTCTGAATTTAATATGGCGATAGAGTTCAGGGGAATTTCTAGGGCATACATATAAATGATGAGGCATCCGATTAGGCTTTTTCTCATAGCAAAAAGCCTCTCTCCCCTTTATCCCTAAATCTCCTTCGTGGATATAACCTTTCTTTTCAAGGCTTTCCTTTAGTTTCGGAAAATCTTCCATATCTTCTATAACTAGATCTAGGTCTATGATATTTTTAGAAGATAAGCCTTCCACAGATGTGCTTCCTATATGCTCAATTCTTAGAGTATTCTCCCTTACTTCTTCCCCTAATGAGTGAACAATCTTTTCAAACTCACTTCTCCACTGGGGGTTCCATTTCTCTACAACAACTTTCTCTGTTCTCATCTTATCTCCTATATTTTTTTCCTTTATTATTATCTTAGTCTTAATATCTTAGTTTATTATCTTGGTTTTTATTATCTTGTTTTATTATCTTGGTTTTTATTATAGAAAAAAATATTCAAAGAATTAATATTTATAAATATCTTTTCTATAAATAAAATAAATCTCTAGCTTTTTTTATCTTTTAATTGTATGTAAAAATTCTTTTCTCCATTTTTATGATAATAAGGAATAATTATTTTAACACTAATTTTCTTCAATGAATAGCTTCTATTCACAATTTAATGAATACGCCTTATTCCCAAATTAATGAATATAGCTTATAAATTCTGATTTGATATTGACTAGATAATATTTAAGCTATAAAAAAACAATAAATCTTTAGACTTTGTTTTATCATATACTGACGTTTTCTCCATATACCATAATTAAATCTATACCTTTTAATAGATCATTAATCCAAAATAAAATAAGTGCCTATATTTATATATAATAAGCACTTATTTTATTAGTAACTAGTATTAATTTCCATCGTATCTTTAACCATAATAATTGTACTTAAAAGAATAATTAAAAGTGCAATATAAAAATTTATATCTAGGAATTCTCCAAGAAGAAGGATACTGAAAGTTACTCCTAGAAAAGGTGCAACTGAGTAATAAGCACTTGTTTTAGCTGCTCCTAAATCTTTCTGAGCCATAATATAAAAATTAATACTTAGCCCATAGAATATAAAGCCAAGAATTAAACTATAAGCTATCCACTTAAATGAAGGTAGACTTTCCCCTACTAGAAAAGCAAGGACGAGAATGCCAAGACCTGAAAATATACCTTTTATTATTACAATTTCCTCTGAACTTTTATTGCTTATCATCTTTGTGCAGTTGTTCTCGAAGCCCCAGCAAATACAAGCTCCTATTACATAAAGTGAGCCTTTATTAAAGGTAAAGGCATCTATCCCTTCAAAGCTAAGGATAGTTGTTGCAATGACCACAAGTATGATAGATAAGCACAGTTTCTTAGAAATCTTTTCTTTGAATATAATCATAGCTATTAAGGAAGTTGCCACTATTTCAAAGTTATTAAGAAGGGAAACATTGGCTGAATTTGTGTTTGAAATTCCAAACATTAATAAAATTGGGGCGAAGATATCTAGAACAACCATAGCAATTGTATAAGGAAGTTCTTTTCTTGTTAGGTTATCTTTTTTACTTTCTTTTCCTAGTATTCTTGAAAAAAGAACTAAAATAAGCATACCAAAACCTGATCCTAGGTAAAGTAAAGATGCCATAATAGTTGGGCTTATTTTCCCTAGTAGTATTTTGGATAAAGGAACATTTATTGAGTATAGGGCAGCAGCAAGTATGGCAAAAATTATGGCGATATTTTTTCTTTTCATTTTCTCTCCGGTTGTGATTTATTTTTGGGGTTTGAATAATTTTTTACTATTAATACTATAACATTTTTATGGATTAATAGGATAAAGATATATTAGAACAAAACAAACACCTAGAGATGTCTCTAGGTGTTTGTTAATTAGTATATTATATAACCTTCTCTTACTTATCTCTTGTTATCAATGCTAGGCATTCTGCATGGTAGGTACGGGTAAATTGGTCGAAGATTTCGATATCCCCTTCTAGCCTATAGCCTTCTTCAAAGAAGATATTTAAGTCTTCCATCATTGATCTTGGATTACAAGATATATAGATGAAGTTTTTAGGCTTATGGTTAAGTATTCCCTTTAGTGCTTTAGGAACAATGCCTGATCTTGGGGGATCTAGGACAATTAAATCTGAGCCTTTATCTAGTTTTCCAATTTCATCTAGAACATCGTTGGCTATAAAGTGGGCGTTTGTTATGTTATTTAGTTTTGCATTTTCATTTGCAGCTTTCACTGCTTCTTCTACTATTTCCACTCCTATAACTTTGTTACAAACTTTGGAGAGAATTTGCCCGATAGTTCCTGTTCCTGAGTAAAGATCGTAGACTGTTTCATGGTCAATTGAGCTTGCCATTTCTAGAACTCTTGAGTATAAGTTTTCTATTCCTGCTACATTTGGCTGGAAGAACGAAAAAGCTGATACCTTGAAATCTAGCCCTAGAACTCTCTCGAAGATATGATTTCTGCCGTAGATTAGCCTTAGTTCTTCAGCTATTACTGTGTCTGCCATACTGTCATTAATTGTATGAAGAACTCCTACAATTTTTCCTTCAAGCTCTAAATCAAGAAGAATTTTCACAAAGGCTTCTGTGTCAAGTTCATCTTGGCTTGATGTAACTAGGTTTACTAAAATTTCTCCCATACTTAATGAGTATCTTACAACTAGGTGTCTTAAAAAGCCTTCGTGCTTGGATCTGATGTATTGGGATTGTCCATTTTTTCTGAAGTATTCTTGGACATTTGCTCTTATTTTCTCAAAGTCTGGATGAACTATATTACACTCGGGAGTTGGCACTATTTCATAGAATTTCTTTTTTCTATGCATTCCAAGAAAAAGTTCTCCGCCTTTTTCTTGATCACCAAAGGTATATTCCATTTTCCCTCTATATGCTATTGGTCTTGGGTTTTCATGGAAGATAAAGTTTACATCTAAATCTTTTTCTTTGGCTAGGTTTTCAAGTCCCATTAATTTAATTTTCTTTTCATCTTCATAGGATACTGTTTGGAAGCTACAGCCACCGCAGTCTAGATTAGGGCAGCCTTGAAAGGTTTCCAATGGACTTTTTTCAATATCTTGGAAATGCTTGCCTTCTACATGACCTTGACTTCTTTTGCCAAACTTAACGGCTACTTTTCTTCCTGGAAGGGTATTTTTTACTCTTACTTCTCTATCTTCATAGTATCCAACTCCTAAGTTTGGATATAAAAAACTTTCAATTTTAACTTCTTTTAATTTTTTCATACTTTACCTATCTTTTCCTATTTATAAAAAATAATGGATAAATTATGCTAGGAAAAATCAAGCATAAAAATCCACTATTTAAGTTTATTTTTTATATTTATCTTATATGCCTCTACTCCTGGTTGATCAAAGGGGTTAACTCCGAGTTCATAGGAGTTTATAGCACATGAAACCATAAAGAAATAAATTAACTGTCCAAGGTTATAGGGGTTTATTTCATCAATAGTTATTCTCGCATTAGGAACTCCCCCTGCTAAATGGGCTTCCATAACTGCTTCTACTGCTATTCTATTGACTTCATGAAGACTTTTATTAACTAGACTTTCTCCTTCTCCTACCCATGGAATTGTGATATCTTCTTTAGGACTTTTTACTTCTAAAACCGTTTCAAAGATATTTCTTCTTCCATCTTGGATAAACTGTCCTACTGAATGAAGATCTCTTGAGTAAACAAGGGTTGAAGGATACATTCCCTTGTGGTCTTTTCCTTGAGATTCTCCGTAAAGCTGCATCCACCACTCGCCAATGTAGTCGAGCTTGAAGTCGTAGGAGATTAGTATTTCTACTACTTTTCCTATTTCATCCATATGTGTCCTAAAAGCTGAATAAATTAAGGCTGGATTATCTTTTGATTTTTCTGTAAATCTTTTGTAGGAGTCTTTTGCTCCTTTGATAAATTCCTTTATATCTATGCCAGCTACTGCTAGAGGCAAAAGCCCAACATTTGTCATTAGAGAATATCTTCCACCTATGTTATCTGGAACTCTTAGAGTTCGATAATTATCTTTTTGAGCTATCTGATTTAAAAGTCCATCATTATCCCCAGTTGTAACTATAATTCTTTCTTCAGGATTTTCATATTTATTCTCAATGAAGTCCTTAAAGATAGAAAAGGCTATACATGTTTCCATTGTGGAGCCTGATTTGGAAATAACATTCATATAGACATCTTTGTCTTGGATATATTCTAATATCTCGCATATTTCATTGGGATTAAGGCTATTGCCTGTATAGATAACTTCTATATCATTTTTATAAATACCTTGTATTGCTTCTATTACTGACCTTGCTCCAAGATAAGAGCCTCCTATTCCACATAAGATAAATACATCAGCCTTTTCCCTTATTTCTTCGGCTATTTGTAAAATATTTGTGAAGTCTATATCTTGCCTAGGAAGCTCTACCCAAGCTTTTGGCCCTGTTTCTAAATTCATTAATTCATCTAGTCCTTTGAAAGATTTTTTAAAGTCTAGCTTGTAATCTTCAAATAATTTAAATTCTAACGTCATTCTATCCAACCTTAGCTAGCAGTATAGCCATATCATCGTCAGGCTGTCCCCAAGAAAAACTATCCACTGCCTTTACTGCATTTTCTATTATTTTAGTACTATCATTTGTTACTGCTTCTTCAAACCTCTTGACTCCAAACTCTTCGCCACTATAGTTTGTGATTTCTGTTAATCCATCTGTATAAAAAACTAGGATATCTCCTAGATTAATTTTAACTTCTGTTTCTTCATAATCAAAACCTAGAAATAAATCACTTATAGGAAATCCTGTTGCTATTAATTTCTCGTAAGAATTTTGTCTCATTAGAATTGGCATACAATTATGACCTGCATTAGCATATACCATTGTATTTTTACTTCTTGAATAATATCCGTAGAAAAGCGTTGCATATACTGAAGAAGAAAGGCCTAGCTCACTAAATTTCTTTTTAAGTTTATTAAGTAGCATATTTGGATAAATTCCATAACCTTCTGAAAGTAGAGCTGATATATTTTGTTTTATAAACATAGTTAGTAGGGATGCCGATACCCCATGTCCTACCACATCGCATATATAAAAAGCTATTTTATCGTCATCTATTATATCTACACCAAACATATCTCCAGAAAGATCTTCTGATGGTCTATAAAAGTAATCAATTTCAATATTATTAAAGAAACCTTTTTTAGGTAGAAGCTGTTTTTGAATTGATTTTGAAAATTCAATATCATCGACCATTCTCCTATTGGCATTGAAAAGTTCTCTACGAATACTTACTTCTGCAGATATATCTCTGAAAACTTCAACTGCTGCAAATGCTTGTCCATTTTCATTGAAAATAGGAGATGATGTTACAGAGTATTCTTTCCCTAGAAATAATATTTCACTTGTAAATGATTTATTAGTTATAAGAGAAGTAAGAGAAACTGAATGAGGAATGACAGCGTCATCAGTTATGATATCTTCTTCAAAAGAACACCTAAATTCCAATGCCTTTACATTGCCAAAGCTCTCCATAGCTTTATTCATAAACAAAATATTGCCATCTTTATCAATTACCCTTACCCAATCTTTCATGGACTCTAGGACATTGATATTCATCTTACAAAGATTAACTTCTTCTCTTAAGTCTAGATTTTCTTTTATTCTCCATTTTTCAAGCATGATATCACCTCTAAACTCTCTTTATTTTACAGGTGGTCTTGGTCCATAAAATTGATAATAATCTACTTTTAATTTACCATTATACAATTTTCTCTTCCTGTCTGCTTGTCTTCCAAAGTCTTTTTCAAAACTTTCCATAGAAGTTAAAACATAGAAGCTCCAGGTATCAAGGCCCCTTACTTGCTTTCCGAAGTCTTTATATAGACTTCTTATTTCTTCTTCTGTACCCATCCTATCGCCATAAGGTGGGTTAGTGATGAGAACTCCATAGTCTTCTCTTGTATAGAAGCTACGGGCATCTTTTATTTCAAATCTTATATCGTCATCTGTTAGGCCTAAGTTATCTCTGTTGGAAATTGATCTATCAATACCCCATTTATCTATATCTGTCCCTAGAATATTTAACTCAACATCCATTTTAACTTGTCCCATAGCTTCTTGCCTTACTTCTTTGAATAAATCTTTTCCGATAATATCCCAAGCCATAGCATCAAAATCTCTATCAAGGCCTGGTGCTATATTTTTACCTAGCATTGCAGCTTCGATGGCTATTGTTCCTGAACCACAGAAAGGATCCACAAGTAATCTATCAGTATTCCAGTAGGATAATTGAACAAGGGCTGATGCCATTGTTTCCTTTAAAGGTGCATCGCCTGCCCTATCTCTGTAACCTCTTTTATGAAGACCTTGCCCTGATGTATCTAAGGTTATACATGCTATATCTTTAATAATTTCTATTTCTAATTGGTAGTTATCTCCGTCTTCTTCAAACCAATCAGTTTTATATGTATCCCTTAAACTTTCAACAATAGCTTTTTTCACTATTGATTGAGAGTCAGAAATAGAAAACAGTTTAGATTTGTAGGTTCTTCCTTGAACAGGGAACTTTGCATTTTTTGGTAATATATCTGCCCAAGGTAGGGCTTTTGTTTTTTCAAAAAGTTCATCGAAAGTCTCTGCTGGGAATTCATCTAGTATTATAAATACTCTTTCTGCTGTTCTTAGCCATATATTGCATAGAGCTACATCTTTAGCTGTCCCATAAAACTCTATTTTTCTATCGAATACTTCTAGGTCTGTAAAACCTAAGTTTTGAAGTTCTCTTTTTAGGACTGCTTCTAAACCAAAGTTAGCTGTTGCCCTTATTTTGTATTTTCCATCTTTAATTAAAAATTTTCTCATATCATTTCTTTCTTTAAGTTTATTATTGAAATTATATCATATTAACCTTGCTAATAGAAAAAATCTAGCCATTATTAACATGTTATTTACAGTATTATAAAGCTTTTTTATACATCGATTTTACTATAATAAAAACAAGAAAAAAGGAGCATAACTTGCTCCTATTTTACTCGTTTACCTCTATATTTTCTGTTTCTTCTTCTGGTAGATTTTCTTCATCATCAGTTGGCTGATCATTGTTGTCATTAGAGTCAATTTTCTGGCCTGTCATTATATAAATTGTCTTTGCCTTTTCAGCCTCATTTACCACTACATAACCTACTGGTCTAGACATATCAATTTTACCAGCAAGATTTTCAGGATTGCTAGTTTTAGTACAGCCCATAAGTAGGAATGTTATTGTTGAAATTGCTAGTAATTTTTTCATATTATATCTTACTTCCAATCTTCTTATAATTCTAATATCAGTATAACATATAAGGCAAGTAGATGCCTAATTATACATAATTCTACCTTTTTTCTTTAAAACAATTACAATAATAAAAGCTATAAAAGCAGTAGCTGAAATAAGTCCACCTTTTCTTATTCCTCTAGGTATAAATACTGCTGAAATATCTACATCGCCTTGAGGAACATCTACAGCTGTTAAGCCTCCAGCATTTATAGTTTTCTTATTTTCTCCATTTACCTTTATTCTCCACCCTTCATCGTAAGGAAGTTGGAAGAGAACTTTTCCTGCTTTGTCAGCTTTTATATTCGCTGAAAACTTTCCTTGCCTATAATCTTTTAAGTTTATATTGTTAGATTTAGCTGTTTGGATAAAGTCTTTATAGGCTTCTTCATTTATCTTAGCTATACTAAAGTATAGTTCATGGCCTCCTCCATCTTCATTTATATCTACATCTATTATATCGCCTTTTTGAAGATAGTTAAGTTCATGGCATCCTCTATTATAGAAATGAGGAAGGCCGGTAAATTCTCCTTGATTAACTCTTAATTCTATTGAGTTGCCAGTTAGTTCGCTGGCATTCCAGTTCATATTATAAAAACCATCTTCTTCTACTTTATAGGTAAAAACAGGATTTTTTGCATCACAAATAAATTTAGCTTTTATATCATAGATATCTTCTTTTGCTCCGAGAAATCTATATAACTTATTATGGTTTTCAAAAATTTCTCTTAGTTTATAGTTTAAATTCATTTCTTTGTCTGTGTATATTCCAAAAGCTAGAGAATTTGGATTTTCAAAAACAGTTATATTTTCGTCTTCATATACTTCATCGAAGCTTTTAAGGTAAGAGTAGGTGTTTTCCTTATCTGTGTTGATGTAGTATTTAACTGATAATACATCGTTTAGAGGAAGGGATAGAGAGTAACGATAATTCAAAACTGAATT
Source organism: uncultured Peptoniphilaceae bacterium (assembly GCA_964432945.1). Classification (GTDB taxonomy): domain Bacteria; phylum Bacillota; class Clostridia; order Tissierellales; family Peptoniphilaceae; genus CAYSPO01. The sequence continues at coordinate 15,304 of CAYSPO010000013.1, read as the reverse complement.
CATAGTGTTTGACATATAGCCCATATTCATAAAGAACTCTGTGCCTGCTTTTGAATATGTGGAGTCAAAAATATCTACACTAGAATAATTATAAAGAACTCCTTTATTATATCTTTCTAAGTTCATATTAGACATTCTAAATGGAGAATTATTTTTCCCTAAAGTATTTTCAAAATCTTTTATAGATTTATCTATTTCTGGAAAATATGCGAATTCTTCATCTTTATCTAAAAATGGAAAATCTTCTATTCTATAATTAAATACATTTATACTTATTAATAGAGCTTCAAGTACCATTAAAGATGCGAGGGCTTTGCTTAAATTTTTCTTGTCTTTTAGAAGAATAAAACTATAGGCAATTATCAACAATATCCCTATGAGTATTTTGAACTTGTCATCTTTATCCACAAAACTAATAGTTTTAACACTCAAGATAATACCAAGTAGGCTCATTGGCAGTATTAGTTTCTTTGACTTGGAATTAATATAGGAGTCATAAGCCAAGAATACCAATAAAAAAGTAAGTAAATAAGAAAACCTGTAAGGAAAACTCACTGGATATGAAAACCCATGCCAGATATAGTTTAAGTATTTTGAATTTAAGCTACAAATTATAAAGGCAAGAATAAAAAATCCATAAAACTTAGTTTTTTTATTAATATTTTCTGCTTTTAGATAAGGAACTAATAGTAATAAAGGTAAGATACCTGAATATATATTTGCTCCTCCTAGTTTTATTGTAGGATTACTTTGGGGCAAAAATCCGAAAAAGAACTTTGACCATTCTTCTTTATATTCATTTATCTTTGGAGCTGGTGATCCTAGTTTTACTGTATATTCAAGGTTTTTCATAGTCGGTATCCAAAGGACACTTGCCATTAGCCCTCCTATTAAGGAAAGAAGAGCAAAGCCTAGAAAGTTTTTCCAAAAGCTTTTAAAGCTTTGATTTTCTGCAAATCTGAAAAATAGAAAAGGAAAAAACAAAGCTATAAATATGCAGGCAAAGGCCGCTATATAAAAATTGCTCCATACCATTAAAAACAAAGTTACCACATATAAGACAATCTCCTTGTTTTTTATGTATCTTATAAGTCCTAATATACAAAGAGGAAGCAGGATTAAAATATCTAACCACATCAAGTGTATGCTGTAAGACAAACTATAATAAGAAAGGGAATACATAAGAGAAAGTCCTGTTTTAACCCAAGATTCTTCTTTTGATATTTCCGATAAAAGCAAGTTCATTGTGAATGCCATAAGTCCTAATTTTATTAAGGTTAAGATATAAATCCCATCATTCATATGTGCTTTTGGTATAAAAAGAAGAATTAAATTAAGGGGGCTTGCAATATAGTAGCCTATGTGTCCCCAATAATTTTGCCCAAGTCCTCCATTAGTGCTATAAAGAATTGATTCTCCTGACAAAATCTTATCCTTAAATAAATATAAAAACGGCATATATTGCGTTCTCAAATCCATTGTTGGAATAATTTTCTGAGAATTTGGATATACACCAAAAATACCATAGGCAATTATTAAAATTCCTATGGTCAATGCCATACTAATGAAGGCCGGAAATAGTTTACTTCTTAAATTATCTTTTTTTTCATAATTCTCTAACATTAATTTACCTCATATATATTTTATAACTTATTATAACACTTGAATTAAAATATTACTAAAGAAAGCTAGTAAATTGAACAAATAAAAATACCTCTCTAGATAAACTAGAGATGGTATTTTGTGTATTTTTATAGTCCTGTTGCATAGTTAAAGAACCAGTATCCAAGTGGTGTGTAGAATACTCCTTCAACATTTGGTTTAATCATATATGGGTTTGTGTAGAAATAGATTGGTGCAACTATAGCATCTTCTCCAATAGCTAAATCTTCTGCTTGGTGCATCAATTCCATTCTCTTAGCTGGATCTTCTTCTGATTTTGCATCAGCTACGATTTTATCGTATTCCGGGTTTTGGTATTGTGAGTCATTGTTACCTGAAGATGATATCCACATATCTATGAATGTCATCGGATCGTTGTAGTCAGCTATCCAACCATGTCTTGCAATAGAGAAGTTTCCTTCTTTACGTTCAGTTAAGAATACTGCCCAGTCTTGATTTTGTAGGCTTACTTGTACTCCTAGTTCTGTTTGCCACATATTTTGTAGGGCTTCACCTATTGCTCTATGGTTTTCATTGGTGTTGTATAGGTATTCAACTACTGGGAAGCCTTCGCCATTTTCAAAGCCAGCTTCTTTAAGAAGTTCTCTTGCTTTGTCACAGTTTGCTTGATATTCTGCATCTTCTAATGAATAGTAGTCTCCACCTTTAGTTCTAAAGTCGTCTCCTTCTACCCCATCTGCATCATAAACTCCTGATGGAACAAATCCACCTGCTACAACTTCTCCTCTTCCGGTAACTTGGTCAACGATAAAGTTTCTATCTATTACAAGAGAGAAAGCTTGTCTTACTCTTGGATCATCAAAAGGTTTCTCTTGGGTGTTGAAGCATACAAAATATGTTCCAACATAAGGTTTAACTTTTAATTCGCCTGAGTCTAAAAGCCCAGCTATTTCATCTTGTGGGAATTCTTGAATAAAATCAAGTTCACCTGACCTATAAGCTGCGTACATTGCGTTAGCATCGTCCATTAAGTGGAATACGATTTTTTCACAAGTGATTTCATCAGCCTTGTAGTATTCAGGGTTTTTAACAAAGGTAATCTTTGCATTATGTTCCCAATTTTCTAATACATAAGGTCCGTTTGATAGATATGTATCTGAAGCAAATGTCCATTCATCGCTAGAAACCATATCTTCACGAACAGGGAAAGTTGCTGGGAAAGCACATATTTCTTCAAAGAATGCAGTCGGACTAGATAAAACAACTTTGAAAGTTTTTTCATCTACTGCTTCAATATTCAATTTCTTTTCTTCATATCCATCTACCATATCAAGCATATACTCATAGTCAGCTCCTGTTTCAGGATTTACAAGCCTGTCCCATGCAAATTTGAAATCATTAGCAGTTACAGCTTTTCCATCTGACCATTTAGCATCTTCTCTTAAATGGAAGGTATATTCTAAGCCATCATCAGATACATCCCAAGATTCAGCTGCCCCTGGTTTAAGTACAGCATTACCTTCTCCATCATCTTCCCATCTGATTAGACCTTCAAAAGCATGTCCAATCATAATAGCTCCATCTACTGAAGTATTTTTAGCAGGGTCAATTGACTCTGGCTCTGAAGCAAAGCAAACATCCATCGCACCGTCTTCAACACCTGCTTCTTCATTAGCTATATCTGGAGTTTTTTCTCCACTAGCACTGCCTTCTTCTGACTGTTGTCCATCAACAGGATCTTCAGTACTTTCACTGCCTCCACAAGCTGTTAAGCTAAGAGCCATAACTAGCATAAGAAACAAAGTTATTTTCTTTTTCATTTTAAATTCCTCCTTTTTTTTATAAAGTAAAATCTAAAGTTTAACCCTAGTAGATATAAAGGCTTAGTTAGTGTCATGGAATACAGGAAACTTCCAGCCATATTCAGCTAAAACTAAACTTTTAGATTAGACTTAGTTTTTAGTCATTATATAAATGACAAGCTACATAATGCTCTTTTTCTACTTCTTTTACCTCAGGTTCTACTCGCTTACAAATATCCATCGCCTGTGGACACCTTGTGTGGAATCGGCAACCAGAAGGTGGGTTTATCGGGTTAGGCAATTCTCCTTTTAACATTATCCTATGGCTTGTCCTATTAGCTTCAGGATCTGGCACAGGTATAGCTGATAAAAGTGATTTTGTGTAAGGGTGAAGTGGGTTTGTGTAAAGCCTATTGGCTTCTACAAGTTCCACCAAAGAGCCAAGATACATTACTCCTATCCTATCGGATATATGTCTTACTACTGATAAATCGTGGGCTATAAATAAGTAAGTGAGGTCAAATTTATTTTGCATATCTTCTAGCATATTGATTATTTGAGCTTGAATTGAAACATCTAGGGCTGAAACTGGTTCATCGCAAACTATAAACTCAGGTTTAACTGCAAGAGCCCTAGCTATTCCAACTCTTTGTTGCTGCCCTCCTGAAAATTCATGAGGGTATCGGTTAGACTGTTCTCTATTAAGCCCAACCACATCTAGAAGTTCGTCTATTCTTTCTCGTCTTTCTTTTTGGTTTTTATATAATTTATGAATATCTAAGGCTTCTCCAATTATTTCTCCAACGGTCATTCTTGGATTGAGAGAAGCTGAAGGATCTTGGAAGATAATTTGCATTTTTCTTCGGTAGGGAGCCATATCCACGCTTTTTCCTGGATTATCAGCATCAAAGATAACTTCCCCATCATAGATTATTTTCCCAGTTGTCGGCTCATGTAGCCTTAGAATTGTTCTTCCAAAGCTGGTTTTTCCACAGCCAGACTCTCCAACTAGGCCAAGGGTTTCTCCTTTATAGATATCAAGGTCTATATTATTTACAGCTTGAACATATTTAACTCCTGTAAAGCCTTCTGTTATTTTGAAATGTTTACTTAAATTTTCAACAGTAATTAATTTTTCTTTAGTCATTGTTTAGCTCCCCCTCCTCTAAGGCAAGTAGCCAACATTTTGACTTATGCCCATTGCCTAGGTCTATCACAGGTGGCTCGTATTTCAAGCATAGCTTCATACAATAATCACACCTAGTTCCAAAGCAGCAACCTTCAGGTGGATTTAGCATATCAACTGGAGAGCCTTCAATAGAGTAGAGCTTATCTTGCTCCATATCATCTAGTCTCGGAACAGACTTCATTAGCCCCATTGTGTAAGGGTGGCTAGGTTTATAGAAAATATCGTCTACCTTACCTTGTTCAACAATTTTACCTGCATACATAACTGAAACTCTATCACAGATTTTTGCAACAACTCCAAGATTATGAGTTATGAATATAATGGACATCTTATTTTTCTTTTGGAGTTCTTCCATTAATTCAAGTATTTGAGCTTGGATAGTTACATCTAAAGCTGTTGTCGGCTCATCTGCTATAAGGAGCTTAGGCTCGCAGATAAGCCCCATTCCTATCATTACCCTTTGCCTCATACCTCCAGAAAGTTCATGAGGATACTGTTTCATTCTTTTTTCTGGGTTTGATATTCCCACAAGCTCCAGCATTCTAACTGCTTTCTCATAGGCTTGTTTTCTAGGAACATCTTGGTGAACTAAAACTGCTTCCATTAGCTGATTGCCTATTGTATAAACAGGGTTAAGGCAGGTCATAGGATTTTGGAAAATCATTGAAACTTCATTACCTCTAAAGTTTTCCATTTCTTTTTCTGTTTTCTTTAAGACATCTTTTCCTTCAAAAAGAATTTCTCCTCCGATTACCTTACCTGGTGAACTTAATAGCCCCATAATAGAGTATGCTTCTACACTTTTTCCAGAGCCAGATTCTCCTACAATTCCCATTACTTCGTCGTAGCCAAGGTCGTAGGAAATTCCTCCTACTGCTTGAACTTCTCCTGAAGGGGTGAAGAAAGATACCTTTAAATCTTTTATCTCAAGAAGTTTATCTGTCTTTCTATCTTCATTTATATCAATTTTTAATTTATTATCTATTTTTTCCATATTTCCTCCTAGCTCTTTAACCTTGGATCAAGGGCGTCCCTTAAGCCATCCCCAATTAAGTTAAGGCTTAGTATTATTAAGGATAAAAGAACTGATGGTATAACTAACCTATAAGGGTAGGTATAAATTCCACTCAAGGCATCTGATGCCATAGCTCCAAGAGAAGTCATAGGTGCTGCAACTCCAATTCCTAAGAAAGATAAAAATGATTCTAGGAAAATCGCTGATGGTATCTGCATAGCTGTTGTTACAATAATCTGACCTATGGAGTTTGGGAAAAGATGCTTAAAGATTATTCTTTTCTTTGATCCCCCAAGGGCAATTACTGCTGTAATGTATTCGTTTTGCTTTAAGGTTAAAACTTGTCCTCTAATTATCCTTGCCATTGAAACCCAGTAAAGAAGACCAAAGGCAATAAATATTGAGATGATACCCGGCCCAAGGGCAGATACAAATTTCGATAAGCCTGAGCCTGAAGTGTTTACCCAATTAACTAAGGGTTGGTTTATGGCTACACCTAAAAGTATTACTACTAGAACATCTGGTATAGAGTAGATTAAATCTAGAATTCTCATCATAATGTTGTCTACCATTCCTCCCATATATCCAGAGATAGCACCATAAATAGTTCCTATAACTAAAACTATTAAGGATGCGAAGACTCCTATTGTTAGAGAAATTCTTGTACCAAACATAATTCTAGTCATTATATTTCTCCCCAGCTTATCTGTTCCGAAAGGAAACTCTAAAGAAGGAGGTAAATTTTCTTTGCCTCTAAATTGTGTTGCATAGTCTCCTTCTACAAAAAGAGGGCCAGCAAAAGCAAATATTACAACTAGAATTAAGAAAACTAGAGACACCATAGCAACTTTATTCTTTTTAAATCTTCCTATTGCGTCAGCCCAAAATCCTACACTTTCTGGTTTAGGTATATAGGCTTCTTTTTCTTCATCACTAGCAGGCAACATATCTTCAGGAACAAAGTTCGCTGCAGAACCTTGTAAATACTCTGGATTAGGCTGCATAGTAAATATTTTATTTTTGTCCCAATTAAGCATTATGAACTTGCCCCCTTTGTCATATCTATTCTTGGATCTATAAACCTATATAGAAGATCCACTATTAAATTCATCACAACTAATAAAGATGCATACATAATGGCAGTTGCCATAATTATCGGATAATCTCTATTTAGTATGGATTGAACAAAATATCTTCCCATTCCCGGTATATTAAAAACTGATTCAACAACGAATGAACCTGTCATTATGGACGCTGTAAGAGGTCCTAAGTAAGTTAAAACTGGAATAAAAGCATTTTTAAGTGCATGTTTATATAAAATAACCTTCGAAGATACTCCCTTTGATTTAGCTGTACGAATATAATCTTGGTTAATAGCATCAAGCATTGAAGATCGGGATAACCTACCTATGTAACACATTGGGTAAAAAGCCATTGAGAATACTGGCATTATGTAGGACTTCCAACTATTTAATCCTATGGCTGGTAAAGCCTTTAATTTAACTGAAAAGAAAACTAATAATAAAGATGCAACAACAAAACCTGGTACTGAAATTCCAAGAGTTGTTAGTACCCTTAAAAAATTATCTATATTATTTCCCCGGTTATTAGCAGCAATAGATCCCATAGGAATTCCAATTACAAGAGCTAGGGCTAGTGCCATAAGACCTAATTTTGCTGAAGTAGGGAACATTTCTTTTATAATTGCACTAACTGGTCTATCCTTCTGCATTTTAAGAGATACACCAAAATCTCCTTTTAGGAAATTTTTTATATAATTTACAAACTGTATATGAATTGGTTGATCTAATCCATATTTTTTATTAAGAGCCTCTACCACCTCTGGAGAAGCAGCCTTTTCATTTAAAAAAGGACTACCTGGAACTGTATTCATCAACATAAAAGTTATGAAAGCAACAAATAATAATACAAGAGCTGCCATTCCAATCCTTTTTAGGCTATACTTTAACATAATTTCCTCCTATTTTTTTTAACAATATACTTCCTTAATTTAATTAACTAATAATTTACTACATTTATATGATAAAGTCAATTAAAATCGTTTTTCTTTTTGCTAAAAAGCCATCTTTTACGAAATATATATATTTTTTTATAATATTAGCTTAATCTTATGTTTATGTGCTTACCTATATATTAAGTAAGAAGTATTTATAAAGATAGGTAAATGAAATCGTTGTATGATTTTGAAATATAGGGGTTTTTATATTAAATAAAAGTGACATTTTCTGAAAAAATCCTAAGAATAAACATTTATAAGTTCTGTAATGAATTGATTTTAAAGAAAATTTAGAAAATAAAAATATTGAGGGGAATATTCCCTACCCCTCAATATATGTTGATAAAAATAATATTTTTAATTATATTTATTTTAATTTAAGTGTCTAAAAAAGATTATTTATTAGCTTCTGATAATCGCAGAACTGTTTTATAGAAAACTTCTACACCTTTTTTTATATCTTCGAAGTCTGTATCTTCATTTGGACAATGGCTAAGCCCACCAATACTTGGAACGAAAATCATCCCTACTTCTGCTAGATCTGTAAGCATAACTGAGTCGTGAACAGCTCCTGAATTCATTTTTTTATAGGCGAGACCTTCTTCTTTTGTAACTTCTTCAATAGTATCCCTTATATGATCTGATAGATTAGAGGGACTTGATTTGCCTACAAGTTCAGTTTCATAGTCAATTCCATATTTATCTGCAATGTTTACAACTTCTTTCTCTACAATACCTTTTAATCTATCTAGCTCGATGCTTATAACATCTCTTAAATCTACATAAATCTCTACTTTTTCAGCTATTACATTGGAGCCATTAGGTATAGAGATAATTTTTCCAATTGTTCCCACAGATGATTCACTGGATTTATTAGAAACTAAATCATTTAGAAATAGAATTATATCAGCTGCACCGAGCATTGGATTTTTTCTTAAATACATTGGAGTTGAACCTGCGTGGTTAGAAACTCCCTTAAAAGAAATCTTCAAAGTGTACATACCTGCTATATTTTCAACTATACCTATTGGTATGTTTTCTGAATCTAAAATTCCACCTTGCTCAACATGAAACTCAAGCATATATTCAATCTCATCTTCTGTGAGCTTGCAGCTGCTTAAATTTTCAGGATTATATCCTTTTGCTTCTAAAAAATCATAGGCAGTAACTCCTCGATCGTTATAAATAGTTTTTAAGTATTCTTTCTCAATCTTTCCAGCCATAGTCTTGCTTCCAAGCATTGTTGTGCCAAAATTTGAGCCTTCTTCTTCGGCGAAAATTACAAATTCTAGTGGCTTTTGAATTTCTATTTTATTTTCTATAATCGTTCTTATAATCTCTAAAGAAGATATAGTTCCTAATAAGCCATCAAACTTCCCTCCATTTTTTACAGTATCTATATGGGAGCCAAACATAATACTTTTTTCATTTGTATTATTAGGATTATATTTAGCTCTGATATTACCGATAGCATCAACTATTACATTTAGATTTAATTTTTCTAATTCAGAAATAATATACTTTCTAGCTTCATTATCTTCTTTACTATAAGAAAATCTTGTGCAACCTTGATTTTTTGTTGAAGTTATAGAAGATATGTAGTCTAAGTCATTACTTAGTCTTTCAAAATCTAACATTAATATTCCCCCTTATGAATATAGTAGTTATTTATATATATCGAAGATTTTTAGACATATAAATATAAAAATTAAGTTTTTATTAATGAAGTAATAGAAACTTGATTTATTGTTCTTATTCCTATATTTCTCTTTCCCAGCAGTTCTGAAGCTGATTTATTAATTAATTTAAATCTAGATTTTTCAATAATTTATATTTAATTATTAAATACTATATAGTAAAAACGTTTTCAGTTCAATAAAATATACACTATTTTTTGTAGCTTATATCATAAAAACTCATAAATCTATTGTTAGGCAAATAATAGAAACTTGAGTAATTAGTTCTTAAATTTTTAAGCTAGATATTTTTACTTCAATAAAAAAAAGACTGAGAAAATCTCAGTCTTTTTTTGGGTTTGATTTCAATGAATCAAATTTTATTGGCCTATATTAATTTATCTATTAACATTAACCAACAAAAATATATATTATAATTATAAGGAGTATAATTTTAATATCTTTTATTTACCAGATTTCGTTAAATACATACTTGTCTAACCTATCAAACGCCTCAATAACTAAGGACTTAGGAAGGGCTAAGTTTAATCTTAAATGAGAAGGTCCATTAAACATTTTGCCGTCTTGGAGCATAACTCCATGTTCCCAGCACCTTGTTTCTAGTTCTTCTAGAGTTTTATTATTCTTATCTAGCCATTCTTTAACATCTATATATAGCATATAAGTTCCTTGGGGCCAATTCATTTCTACACCTTCAAAATTATTTTCAATATATTTTCCAGCGTAGTCTACATTTTCTTTAATAACTTCTCTTAATTCATCTACCCATTCATGGCCTTCTTCTTTATACGCTCCGATAAGCCCATGCATAGATAAAACATTCTGAGAGTTATAGTGGCTAAGAGAAGATTCTTTTTCAATTCTTTCTCGTAGCCAATCATTAAATATAATATGATAAGATCCAACCAATCCTGCTAAATTGAAGGTTTTAGAAGGTGCATACATAGTTGCAGTTCGAATTTTAGCGTCTTCTGAAACTGAATAAGTTGGAATATGCTTATTATCATTTAAGATAATATCTGACCATATTTCATCTGATATAACATAAACATTATGCTTTTTATATAATTCCATAGCTTTTTCTAATTCCCATTTTTCCCACACTCTGCCAGAAGGATTATGAGGATTACACATTATAGCAACATGTATTTTATTTTCAACTATTTTTTCTTCCATATCTTCGTAGTTCATCCTATAAATTCCATTTTCATCTTTCTCTAGATAGGAATGAACTAAATTATAGCCATTGTTTTTCAAAGAGCCTGTAAATCCTATATATGTTGGAGCATGAAGTAAAATATTATCTCCTTTTGATGCAAGGACATTTACAGCAGACACTACCCCACCTAAAACTCCATTTTCATAACCTATATGTTTTTCTTCTATATAATCAATACCGTTTCTTCTTTTATGCCAATCAATAATTGATTTATAGTATTCTTCTGTAGGAGTAAAATATCCATAAAGCGGATGTTTTGTTCTCTCTATTATTGCTTCAGGGATTGTGGGAACTGTTGCAAAATTCATATCTGCAATCCACATAGGTATTTCATCAAAGCCATCTTTTAGAACTTCGCCTGCAAACATCTTAGTTCCATCTATAGCAATGGCATCTTTACCTTTTCTATCTATTATTGTCTCAAAATCGTATTTCATTTTGCCTCCTCTAGTGTAGAGCTTTTTGGATATGTTTTATTTAAATTGAATAAAGAAAATATTGTAAAATATCTAATAATGAAAAATTATTGAATAAATGATTACTCAAGAGTAATTAATCTATTAATCTAGAGCTAAAATAACCGTCTTTTAAATAAAGAGCAACTGCTGGATTATGTCCAGTAGCTCTATCTTTAACAATTAGTGTAGTTACTAATGCATCAGAGTATTTCATAAATAAAGAATCATGGCCAACACACAGTCCCATTATAATATTAAAATCTGTTTTTTCTTTATTTAAAATCAAGGCCTGAGCAATCGGATTACACCTTGCTTCAAATTCATAAGGATTTACCTTAGATTCTTCATCAACACCAGCATCAACCTTATCAGATCCACCAGTTTTACACATTGCTCCAACTATCTCAATACCGTGTTCTTCAAAAATTTCTGTTAGTATACTAGCTTCATTTATAAAACCAGCACAAAAAGCCAAACCTATTTTTTTATAAGACATTTTCTTAATTACTTCTATAATCTCTCTAACTCTCGGCCAATAACAATATCCTTCTGATTCTACTTCCGTAGAGGCTATAAAAAATTCTGAATATGCTTCTAAAAGACTATCTGCTTTTTTATATAAACTTTCATCAATCATAGGACAAAACTTTGGCAATTTTTCTCTCATACCTTCTTCACATCTATGTACTCTACAAATATTACATTTAGATTCCATGTAAACATCCTTTCAATTAACTTTTTAAGTTTTAATTCATAGGTAAATAGAAATAAATCAATAGCTAAGTAAAATATTAATTCTTTTACCTAAAATAATTAATAACTATATAAATAAACTATACTTATAAATTTACATCTATTTTCTTATAAAGTTTTTTATAAAATTATTATTAGTTTCTTCTAAAACCTCTTTTGGAGTTCCATCAGCTATTATCTTTCCATCATTTAAAAATATAATTCTGTCCGAGATTTCTTTTGCAAACTCCATTTCATGTGTAACAATAAGTATTGTTTTATTTGTTTCTTCTACTATGCGTTTTATTAGATATAAAACTTCATTTACTAAACTTGGATCTAATGACGATGTTGGTTCATCAAATAAAATTATATTTGTATCCATTGCCAAAGCTCTTGCAATACCAACTCGCTGTTTTTGTCCACCAGATAATCTACTTGGATATTCTAATAATTTATTTGACATATCTACCATTTCCAAGTATTTTTTACCTATATTTTCTGCTTCTGTTTTAGACTTTTTCTTAACAACGATTAATCCTTCTGTTACATTTTCTAAAACTGTTTTATTGTTAAATAAATTATAATTTTGAAATACCATGCAAGATTCATTACGAATTCTTTGAATTTCATCTTTAGTTATATTTTCAAAATCTACATCAACATTGTTAATTTTCATATTTCCCTCATCGGGTATTTCTAAGCAATTTATACATCTTAGTAAAGTTGATTTTCCTGTCCCAGATGGTCCAATAAATGTGATTACTTCGTTGTTATTAATTATTAAGTCAATATTTTTTAATACATCCAAATTACCATAGCTTTTACTAAGATTTTTTATATCAATCATACTATTCTCCTCAATAAGCTCTATTAACTTTTTTTTCTATCATTTTTTGAACTTGGGTAATAATAATTACTAATATCCAATAAACAAATAAAGCTGCTATATATGCCTCCATAATTCTATAGGATTGACTACCTAGTAATTTTGATTTAGACATAATCTCAACTACACCTATTGTGAAACCTATAGAAGACATCTTTATTAAACTAATAAATGCATTCCCAAAACTAGGTATTGAAACTCTTATAGCTTGAGGAATTATAATTCTAATCATTCCCTGTAAAGGTGTCATTCCAACAACTAATGCAGCTTCCATCTGACCTTTGTCAATAGATGAAAAGGCACCTCTAATAATTTCTGCCAAGAACGCAGCTTCATTTAGTCCCATAGAAATTATTAATGTAATTGAAGGCGATATTCCTTGAAGTGACACAATTAACGTAGGTATACCAAAAAATATAACAAAAAGTTGAGTTATAAAAGGAGTACTCCTAAAGAATGATATATATATATTGGATACTGATTTTAAGAAAGGTATTTCAAAAAAAACAATTACTGCTAATATAAAACCAATAATCATTGCCATTATAAAAGATATAATTCCAATAAAAAGAGATTCTTTTATATATGGAATTAAAACAAAAAAATAATCGATTAAATATTGAAAGTCAAAATTCATTTTATCCTCCTTTAAATTAAAATAGGCTATGAATAAATTCATAACCCATTTCATTTCTATATATTAGTTATAATTTTGGCTCTTGGTGTGATAAATCTATACCAAAATATTCTATATATAAATCTGATAAAAATCCATCTTCCATCATTGAATCTATAGCTTCACTAAATTTTTCCACAAGATTTGGATCCTCGTCTTTTCTAAAGGGATATGCATTTTCTTCAGTAAATACTACATCACCGACTAGCTTCATATCTGCTCCAGATTCTTCAATATACTGATTAGCCCAAGGTACTGCTACTGTTGTTGCATCTGCTTGATTAGACTCAACCATAAGATAATTTACATCACTAGTTAAAATTTTAATTTCATCATTCGGATCATTTTCTGATTTCCATTTTTCCATGAAATCTAATGAAGAACTTTGTGGTGATGCAGCAAAAGTTTTTCCATATAAATCTTCAAATGAAGTGATATTATTTTCATTACCTTGAACTAATAATTGATATGGATTATATGCAAAGATTGAAGAAAAATTATATTTCTCAAGCCTTTTTTCCGTGACAGTTATTTGTTCTGCAACAGTATTAACTTTACCTGAGTCAAGATTACCAAAAATTCCTTCGAAATCAGATACCAAAAACTCAATTTCGTAGTCTCCCATTCTTTTAGCTGCTTCTTTCAAAACGTCAACATCTACTCCAACAATGTTCCCATCTTCATCTTCATAACACCATGGCTTGTATGCAGCTGTTACACCAACTTTTAAAATTTTTTCATCTTTATCTGTATTCTCACTCGCTTCTGATGAAAAATCTCCTTTCTCTGTTTCTTCATTTGAAATTTCTTGATTTTCTACTTCACTGTTTTCAATAACTTCTGATGTTTCACTTGTATTAGTATCTCCACAAGCTGTTAAAACTAGTGAAAAAACTAACGCTAATAATATACTTTTCATTTTACCTCCTATTTAAATTATATTATATTTATATCATTAAGAATATACTATCATATATTCTGATATAGTTATATTAACTTTAATAATATATACTTGCTATAATTAAATAACCGAATCATATTATTTTTTATTACCACAAAATTTAATATAATATTTAAAAATAGGATTATTAGAATCAGTTTTTAAGTTAATAAACTAATAATTACTAATATATTTTCTCACTAAATTATAGCTATTATCCATAAAAAAAAGACTGAGAAAATCTCAGTCTTTTAAAATGCTTTTTAATACATTTTTGCTCCTGCAGGGATTCTATTATCTACCATTAGAAGGTTAAGTTTTTCTTTTCCTTCTTCTTCGTGGATTGCTGATATAATCATTCCTTCAGAATATACTCCCATCATTTTTCTTGGTGGAAGATTTGTGATTGCTACAAGTGTTTTTCCAATTAATTCTTCTGCTGAATAATTATCTTTTATTCCTGAAAGAATTGTTCTTTCTTTACCTGAGCCGTCATCTAGTGTGAATTTTAAGAGTTTTTTACTCTTAGGTACTTCTTCACAGTTTAATACTTTCACTGCTCTAAAGTCTGATTTTGAAAAAGTATCAAAGTCTACTTCTTCTTCAAAAAGTGGTTCTACTACTACTTTAGAAAAGTCTACTGGTGTTTCTTCTTCTAGCTTAATTTCGTTTGCAGCTGGCTTTGCTTTTATTTCACTATCTAGTGGTTTCATCGTTGGGAAATCCATGTTAATTTACGAATATTCATCTATATGTCTCTAAAGGCTGATATTATCAGCTTTTATCATTCTCTTCTTTTTTGCAACTGTCTACAACTGACCATAAATCTAGGTCAAACGGTCGTAAATCGGTCGTATGATGGTCGTATTAATAAGATCCCATCATTATTTGCTCTATTTTAAAGTCTTCAGTTGCATCTGTGTATATGTCCATAGTAGTCGTTATATCTGCATGACCTAAAATGGACTGCATTGCTTTAGTATTCATATTCTGTTCGTTCATTCTAGTCGTAAAAGTATGCCTAAAAATATGATTACTTAAATGTGG
>CAYSPO010000012.1:19936-31650 GCA_964432945.1 uncultured Peptoniphilaceae bacterium | reverse complement strand
TCATCTTTATCGAAGACAAAATGCTTATAAAACTGCTTAAAATGCAGGATTTCTAATTTTATATCTTTTGTATCAACGCTATAGTCTCCACATGCATTGTCATTGGGAACATATCCACTGGGCGTATATATTTAATCTTATAGCCTGATTCTGATAGAACCTTGCAGTCTCTTGCTTGGGTAGCTGGATTGCAAGAAATATATATTATTTTTGGGATGTTCATTTGTATTAAAGTATTTATAAAAGATTCTTCTAGTCCCTTTCTTGGTGGATCTACAAAGGCAACATCAAAATTTATTCCCTTTTCTTTTAACTTTGGTAAAATATCTTCAGACTTTCCTACAATAAATTCGGTATTGTCTATGTTATTTAACTCGGCATTTTCTCTTGCCATTTTAATTGCTTCGTCTACTATTTCTATACCGTAAACTTTTTTAGCTTTTTTAGCTATATTTAATGTAATTGTTCCAATCCCACAGTAGGCATCTAGCACTATTTCAGTTCCTTCAAGTTTTGCGGCATTTATCCCTTCTTCATAGATTTTTTCAGCTTGAGGGGTATTAACTTGATAAAATGATTTTGCAGAAATTTTGAAGTCTAAGTCTAGCATTCTATCAATATAGTAATCTTTTCCATAAAGAGTTTTCGACTTATTTCCTAAAATTAGGTTTGTATCTTTATTTTGTATATTTTGAATAATACTTACAATATTAGAATTTAATTGAGAAATCTCTTTTACAATTTCTTTTTCATTCTTTATATTTTTTTCATTAGTAACTAGAACAACCATTATTTCATCAGTATAGTGTCCTATTTTTACGATTATATGTCTTATATTTCCCTTGTGTTTATTTTTATCATAAGCTATTATTTTGTATTTAATTAATATTTCTCTTATTTCAACTACTAATCTATCTATTTCCTTGTTATTAATATAAAGATTATCTGTAGGAATAATTTCGTGACTTTTTCTCCTAAAAAGTCCTGTAACTAGCTGTTTATTTTGGCAACCTACGGGAACTTGTGCTTTATTCCTATAATTTAATGGATCTTTCATACCTAGAGTTTTCTCTATAACTATATCGTCAAATTTCCCTATTCTTTTGAACTTATCTTCTACTTGTTTTTCTTTAATTTCTAATTGCTTTGGATAAGCTATATGAGCAATTGGCATTATTTGCTCAATCAAATCTTTATTTTCATTTAACTGAATTCTATCTAAAGATTCTTTTGATATTTCTAAAAGTTTTCCATACCCAAACTTTTTTCCAACCTTTACAGCCCTAAATAAAATATCTTCTCCAGGAATAGCTCCTCCAACAAAGAAGGTATAGCCATCGACTTTGACTACACCTTCTCCTTCATCAGTAAGGTCAATTACTTTACCCTCATAAATATTATTTTTCTTTATTTCCATCAATATACCTTTCAATAAGTCCAACTGTATCTATGTGTATCTGCCTTACCGGCACTGAAAATGGACATCTCATTTCACATGCCCCACACCTGATGCAGTCACTTGCATTTTTATCATAAGAATAGAATTCTTGTATTGAAGAATAATCACCGTCATTTAATTCTTTATTAATCTCAAGCATTCTAGGAATATTCATATTTACTGCACATGGATAACAAAGTCCACATTTTCTACAATAGTTATCTCCATATTTTTTAAATTCAGTCATGAGATTAGTGATTTCTTCTTCTATATTTTCTTTATTAATAGAATCTATAAAGCTTTGTATATCCTTTGAATTCCTTATATTTATAATTACATTTGTTAAAAAATTTTCTTTAAGAGAATAATTTACTAATTTATATTCTTTAGCTCCCAGAATTCCTGCAAGGGGATTTATTCCTATAAGAATTTTATTTTGACTTAAATTTTCATAAAACTCTCTATTATCTTCCACTAATGGATTAAATTCTACAAATAAAACATCAATATCTTCTTGTTCTGATAGTTTTTCTAAGACTTCGATATTATAACTAGATGCCCCAATATATCTAATTAAGCCTTGATTTTTCAAATCTTTAGCTTTCTCTAAACTCCCACCTTTACCTGTGAAAGCCATTAAATCCAAATTATTTCTTATGTTTTTTATCTCTAACAAATCAATATAATCTGTTTGTAGATTTACCAAACTATTATTAAAGTCATTAGCTAGGGTTGATGCTGTTTTCTTTAAAGTTTCAGTTGCTATAAAGAGGGAATTTCTATCTAATCTTGCTAAAGAATCTCTAAAATCTTCTTCTTTTATTGCTTGGTCTTTATTAACTTTTATTAAATTTACTTCTCCTAAAGATTCGGATATTTCACTTATTTTTTCCTTATCTATCGGCCAACCTAACATTCCAGTAATCCCCAATTTCATAACATCTTTTCCACTTTTAGTTTTCAGCAAGTCAACCCCTCTTTTCTTAGTAAACTATTCTTACTTTGTTAAATTAATTTTTATTATTTCATTAATGAAAGCATATTTTTCAATAACTCATAAGTTCTTTCAACAGATGCTATTTCCATATTTTCTTTTGGTGTATGAACATCATGAATGTTAGGTCCAAATGAAATTAAGTCTATATCTCCGTTGAATTTTTCATCAAAAATTCCACATTCAAGTCCAGCATGAATAGCATTTATTTTTGGTTCTTCATTATATTGATCAATGTATGCTTCTATAAAAGTATCTCTTAATTCTGAGTCTTTTTTAAATTGCCATTCTGGATATAGGCCTTCAAACTTTATTTTAGCTCCAGTCATTTTCGCAATTAAATCTAATTTTCCTGCTACTTCATATTTCATAGACTTTACTGATGATCTAATTGCTGATTCAAAAGTGATTTCATTTTCTTTTGTTCTTACGATTCCTAAATTATTAGAAGTTTGAACTAATCCTTCTATATCTTGACTCATATTAATAACTCCTATTGGAATTAAATTTATAATTGCAAGTGCCTTATCTCTCACTTCTTTGGTAAAGACTTTGTTATTTGCTTTTTCAATATCTTTTATAATAAGCTCTATTCCATCATCTATTCCTAGTAATTCATTTTTAAGAATTGCATTCCATTCTTTTATATGACTTTCCAATTTTTCTAGGTTTTCTTTATCTAAATGTAAAATAGAAGAAGCTGTTCTAGGTATAGCATTATGCTTTGTACCGCCTTCGATAGACTCTAATTCAAAATCATTATCTTTTGAAAATTCATATAAAACTCTTGCTAGGATTTGTACTGCATTTCCTCTTTGTTTATGAATTTCCATTCCTGAATGACCACCGACTAATCCAGTAACTATTAATTCTTTGGTATATTCCTTTTCACTTTGAGCTTTTTCTAGATCCAAAGAAATAAAAGAATCTATTCCACCTGCACAAGAAACTAATAGTTCTCCTTCTGATTCTGAATCAAGGTTAATTAGTTTTCTTCCTTTTAGATTATTTATATCTAGGGCTATTGCTCCGTCCATTCCTGTTTCTTCACTTGTTGTAATTAAAACTTCAATTGGAGGATGAGGAATATCGTCTGAAGCTAAAATCGCTAAAGCATAGGCTACTGCTATCCCATTATCTGCTCCTAGAGTTGTATTATTTGCACGCACAAGGTCGCCTTCCACAATAAATTCTATTGGATCTTTCATAAAGTCATGGTCAGAGTCTTCGCTTTTTTCTGGAACCATATCCATATGTCCTTGTAATATTACTGTGTCAGCATCTTCATAGCCTTTTGTACCTTCTTTTGAGATAATTATATTTAAAGCTTCATCTTGAATAACTTTTAATCCATTCTCATTAGCAAAACTAACTAACCAGTCGCTTACTGCTTTTTCATTTCCTGATCCTCTTGGTATCATATTTAATTGCTTAAAATAATCGAAAACCTCTTTACTTGATGAATTATTTATTCTTTCCATCTTAACCTCCATATTTATATTTATTTAACTACAACATTTTCTTTACCATAAATATTTTTGAGCTTGTTTATTACATCTTCTCTTGGATCAATCTTTAAGTTATCCTTAGAATATCCGCCTTTTTTCTCCTGCTTAAACCAGACTACTATTGGAGATGCTCCAATATTTGCTCTAGCTATTTGTTTTAAGTCTGTTAGATCTACCTTAGAATTTTCTACTTGAATATATAAAACTTCACTATTTGTTTGTGCTTGTTGTATTTTATTAGCTAAAATTTTAGGGTTTTCTTCCTCATTTAATGATAAGCTTCCACTAACCAAGATAACATTATCTTCTTGTATTAAATCATTATATGATGAAAACTGTCTCGGGAAAACTGTTATTTCATAAATTCCGTATTGATCTTCTAAATCTATAAAGCACATTTTATCGTTTTTTCTAGTTATAATGTCTTTTCTTCCCACAACCATTCCTAAGACTGTTACCTGATTTCCATCATATTTATCTTTTACTAAAAGAAAATCATCTTCATCTGCTAGGAATAAGTTAGAAAAATTAGTCTTTTTATCTATATCTTGACTATAATCGTTTAATGGGTGGCCGCTAATATAAAGTCCAGTTAGTTCTTTTTCCATCTCTAGTAGTTTTTCTTTTGAATATTCGGGAAGTATATGGCTTTGAGGAACAATCTCCTCATTCATACCTTCCAATAAATTCATTTGTCCTTGAATATTATTCTTCGCTGATCTATGAACCGAATCCATAGTTTTTTCGAAACTAGAAATTAAACTAGCTCTATTTGTACCTAAATCCGAAAAAGCACCTACTTTAATTAAAGACTCTACTGCTCTTTTATTTGACTGTATTCCTGCTCTTTCGATCCTTCTAACAAATTCTGTAAAATTTGGATATGGGCCGTTTTTATCTCTTTCCCTTGTAATACTTTCAACTAAAGATGATCCTACATTTTTAACTGCTGCTAAGCCAAACCTAACTTTATCTTCCTCTACAGAAAAGTTTTTATATGACTTATTTATATTAGGTGGCAGCATTTTTATACCCATTCTTTCACATTCACCTATATACTGAGAAATTTTAGTTTTAGAATCCATAACAGAACTCATTAAAGCAGCCATAAACTCAGTTTTATAGTAGGTTTTTAGCCAAGCAGTTTGCATGGCTACATATGCATAAGCTACAGAGTGGGATTTATTGAAAGCATATTTGGCAAAATCAATCATAAGATCAAATATTTGATTTGCGCTATCTCTATCTACGCCTCTTCTAATACAACCTTCTATAAGAATATTTCCTTCAGAGTCTACTTCTCCATCGATAAATCTTCCTCTTTCTCTTTCCATTACATCCATTTTTTTCTTAGACATTGCACGCCTTAATAGGTCAGCTTCTCCTAACGAATATCCTGCTAGTCTTTGAACAATTTGCATTACCTGCTCTTGATAGACAATTGTTCCATAGGTAACATTCAAAATAGGTTCTAATGATGGATGAATATAAGTAGTTTGTTCAGGATTATATTTATTATTAATATAATTTGGTATCTCATTCATAGGTCCAGGTCTAAATAGGGAATTAGCTGCAACTAAATCATCAAACCTACTTGGCTTTAATTGCCTGAGGAAATTTCTCATTCCAGCTGATTCAAATTGAAAAACACCTAAAGTATCAGATTTTTCAAATAATTTAAGAACTTTAGGATCATTTAAATCTATATTGTCTATATCTACTTCAATTCCATGATTATATTTTATTAGCTTTAAAGCATCATCTATAACTGTTAAAGTTCTCAAGCCTAGAAAATCCATTTTCAAAAGGCCAAGTTCTTCAAGCTCTATCATATTATATTGGGTTGTAATAATATCTTGATTTCTTGAAAGTGGTACATAATCAGTAACTGGTTGCTCTGTTATAACAACTCCAGCTGCATGAGTTGAAGTATGCCTAGGCATACCTTCCACTGCTCTAGAATAATCAATTAATCTTTGAACTTCAAAGTTTGTTTCATACTCATTTTTTAAATCGCTATTTACCTTAAGAGCCTTATCTATAGTCATTCCTAAATCTGATGGAATCATTTTAGCAACTTTGTCAACTTCTGCATAAGATATATCCATCGCCCTACCAACATCTCTGATTGCCATTTTAGCTTGCATAGTTCCAAAAGTTACTATTTGGGCTACATTTGAGTTTCCGTATTTTTTTATTACATATTCAATTACTTCATCTCGCCTTTCATAGCAAAAGTCTATATCTATATCAGGCATTGAAACTCTTTCAGGATTCAAGAACCTTTCAAAAAGCAAACTATACTTTAAAGGATCAATATTTGTAATTCCAAGGGCATAAGAAACTATAGAACCAGCTGCAGATCCTCTTCCTGGTCCAACAGGTATCCCTTTAGATTTAGCATAATTTATAAAATCCCAAACTATTAAAAAATAATCTACATATCCCATGCTTGCAATAGTTGACAGCTCTGTATCAACTCTATTTTTTACTTCAGGGGTTATAGTATATCTTTTTTTTATTCCTTCTATTGTTAAGTGCCTTAGGTATTCTTCATTGGTAAAGCCTTCTGGAGTTTCAAAATGAGGCAAATGATATGCCCCAAACTCAAGCTCTACATTGCATCTTTCTGCAATTTTAACTGTATTTTCTAAAGCCTCAGGATAACGACCGAAAAGCTTGTTCATCTCATCATAGTCTTTTAGATAAAACTCATCAGAAGGAAACTTCATTCGTCCTTCTTCATTAATAGTTTTTCCTGTTTGTATACAAAGTACAACATCATGTATTTTTGCATCTTCTCTATTAACATAATGTAAATCGTTGGAAGCTATAAGAGGAATTTCTAACTCCTTTGCCATCTTGATTAAGGTTTTATTTATTATTTGCTGTTCAGGAATTCCATGATCTTGTAATTCTAAGAAAAAGTTATCTTCTCCAAATATTTCCTTGTATTCCTTTGCTGCCTTAATTGCCTTTTCATAATTACCTTCAAGTATAAATCTTTGCACTTCTCCACCCATACAGGCGCTTGTAGAAATTATCCCTTTACTATGTTTTCTTATGAAATCTTTATCTACTCTTGGCTTATAATAAAATCCATTAACATAAGCTTCTGAAACAATTTTTATTAGGTTATGGTATCCTTCATTATTTTCAGCTAATAAAACAAGATGGTAAATTTTCTCTTTTGAATTTCTATTCAAATGTGAGTTTTCTGAAACATAAATTTCACACCCTATAATAGGTTTAATTTTATGCTTTTTACATAACTTAAAAAACTCTACAACACCAAACATAGAACCATGGTCAGTGATAGCTATTGACTCCATGCCTTTTTCTTTAGCTGTTAATATTAGGTTTTCTAATCTTGAATGTCCATCTAGTAAACTGTATTCTGTATGAACATGTAAGTGAACAAAATTATTCATGATACCTCCTATTCATATTTTAACATAAGCTTTTTGTTTCTTAAATGAAACTATTGTCATTTTGTAGTATAATAAATAGAGTTTATAGGAAAGGAAGATAAAATGACTGAGTATATAATTGTTACAAATAATCCTAAAGTATATGATAATTTTAAAGATAAATTTGAAATAGATTATACTGAATATGAACCTAGAGTAGGCTATAGGGTTTGCCTTGACAAAACAAGAGAATATATCCATACAGGGGACTACAAACTTGAGACTCATCCCCTATCTGGATCAGTTAAACCAAATGAAACACCATATAAATCTATGGTGCTATCAAAAAATAATAAAAACGAGCTAGATATGGATGGCATGCTAATACTAGAAGATGCCATCGCAACTTTTGAAAAATTCAAAACAAATGAAATTATAAAAGACTGGCCAGATAGAATTCTAGAAGATTTTAGAGAAATAGATTTCTCTCTAATTAGAGGTGCAATAGAAAGATTAAAATACTAAAGACTATCTGCTATTTCGATAATCTTTTTTAATCTATGATTAACTCCTGATTTTCCTAGTGGATTCGGGAGTTTTTCACCTATCTCTTTTAATGAATCGTTAGGGTTGGCAAGCCTTACAATAGCAACTTCTCTTAAATTTTTATCTAAAGAATTAAGCCCTATTATTTCTTCTATTTTTTCTATGGCATTTCTCTGTTTTACTGATGCTTCTATTTGCCTATTCAGGTTTGAAGTTTCAGCATTTACCATTCTATTTACAGAATTTCTTATATCTTTCAATGCCCTTGTGTTCTCAAACTTTAATAAAGCATTATTTGCTCCTACAACTGATAAAAAATCAGAAATCAAATCTCCTTCTTTTAAGTAAACTGCATATACATCATTTCTTTGAATAATTTTCATATTCAAACCTAGTTCTTTAGATATATCCGAAATGTTTTTCGCTGATTTTTCTGTATCACAAATTATTTCTAAATGGTAGCTTTTATTAGGATCTACCATTGTTCCTCCACCTAAAAAAGCACCTCTTAAAAAAGCATCAGACTTTACTTTATTAAAAATATTAAAGTTATCTTTTACTTCGATATATCCGAAATCGCCAATATTATATCCACTGTCTTCTAATATAAATCGAGAGATTTCATCACTAACTTTAACTTGGTAGAGGTTCTTTTTTCTTAATTGTTCATCATTTATAACTGATATTTCTGAATCATAATTATAAATATTTTTTATTATCTTAAAAAGTCTTCGCGCTATATAACCAGCTGTTGTTTCAAACCTTATGCTGATATCGCCTTGAAAGTTAATAGTAATAGTTCCATTAGATCTAATAAATCCTATTAATTCACTTTGCATAACATTTTCAGAAGTTAATTTAAGAGCGCATAATTCACTTTTTAATTCGCTAGAAAAACTCATACATCACCTATTAAATAATTGCATTAAAGCTTTACTTACCTTATTGGAATCATGTCTAATAAATTCATTTTTTATATCCACAAAATCTCCCAATATAACTTTTGTTCCAAAATCTTCTATCGCTTTTATTTCTTCTTCATCAGCAATAATTGGAATAGATTTGTCTTTGTAATAATACTTTAATCTTTCTCTGTCAGGAATAGTTTGATTATTTATAAAAATATAATCAATAAAATTATTTCCATTATCATCAGCATGTTTACATATAGCTTTTAAGTGGTCTATGGCTTTATAATTATCTGTTTCTCCAGCTTGAGTCATAACATTACATATATATACCTTTTTTGCAGGAGAGTTTATTATAGCTTTTCTTAAATCTTCAACTAAAAGATTAGGTATAACTGAAGTATAAAGACTACCAGGCCCAAGAATTATTACATCTGCGTTACTTATTTCTTCTATACTTTTTTCTGGTGGTTTAATTTTAGCAGGTTCAATGTAAACTTTCTTTATTGCTCCGCCGTTTTTCCTAGTTAAGAAAGTTATATTAGATTCCCCTTCGATTAAAGAACCATCTTCAAGTTCAGCATATAATACAACATCATCTAAGGTCATTGGTAAAACCTTTCCAGTTATCGCAAGAACTTTAGATGCCTTCCTTAGCCCTAATTCAAAGTCGCCATATATATTATTTAGGGCTGCTAAAAATAAGTTACCAAAAGAATGTCCAGATAAGCTTCCTTTATCTTTATCAAATCTGTAACTCATTAATTTTTCCATCTCATCTTGAGAATTAGATAAGGCAATCAAACAAGCCCTAATATCTCCAGGGGGAAGCATTCCCAGATCTTCTCTTAAAGCCCCAGAGCTTCCTCCATCATCAGCTACCGTTACTATTGCAGTAATATTTTTGGTGTAGTTTTTTAACCCAGAGAGAAGAACCGATGAACCCGTTCCCCCTCCAACTGTTACAACTTTTAAGTCTTCCATTACCATTCCCTTTCATCTCGATGATTTACAAAAATAAGCTCAAATTTCTTAGCTAATAATGAACCTATGCGTTCAGCTATAGCTACAGATCTATGCTTACCTCCAGTACAACCAATACCTATTACAAGATTAGATTTCCCTTCTTTTTCATAAAGGGGTATGGAAAATTTAAATAAATCCATCAATAATTCTACATATTTATTAGTTTCTTCAAATGAGAAAATATAGTCAACAATTTCTTTATCTTTACCTGTTTTATCCCTTAAACTTTCTAAATAATAAGGGTTAGGTAAAAATCTTACATCAAAAACTAGGTCTGCATCTAAAAGTATTCCGTGCTTAAATCCAAAAGATACAATAGAGACAACCATATTAGATTCACTATCGTCATTATAAATTTTATAAATCCTATCTTTTAGATCCGAAAGTCTTAGGCTAGATGTATCAATAACATGGTTAGCTCGGGCTTTTATATTCAGTAAAGACTTTCTTTCAAGTTTTATTCCATTTAATAAATTACCATATCTTTCCATTGGGTGAGGTCTTCTTTTTTCTTTATACCTTTGAACAAGAATCTCATCTGCACAATCTAGGTACAAAACATTTACATCAAAATCAGACTCTTCTAATTTTTCGATTTCTCTTAAAGTATCTTCAAAACCTATGCCTCTGATATCTATACCTACAGCCAGCTTATCTATTATCACTTCTGACCTACTTGTAAGTTTAGCAAAATCAATAATCAGTTCAGTAGGGAGATTATCCATAGAATAATATCCTAGATCTTCAAAGATATTTAAAGCTGATGATTTTCCTGCACCAGACATTCCAGTTACAATTACAATCTCCATTAAAACTCCTTACTTAAATTTATTGATTATCCTTTCTAAGGGTAGACCTGCTTCTTTTACTCTATCTATTGAATTTTTCAAATCACCAACTCTTTTTGGGTTATGAGCATCGCTTCCTAGAGTAAACATAACATTAGTTTGTAAAGCAATTTTTATATCTTCTACACTTAACTTTCCATGACCAGATGAATTTATTTCTAAAGCTGTTCCATTTTCCTCACATACTTTAGCAAGTTTTAGTATATCAAGTTTGGCTTTAGAACCTGGGTGAGTTATTGTAAATATTTTATTATTTTCTACTATTTTTATTAAAGCTTCTGTGTTTAGTTTAATAGCATAGTTTTCAAGAAAAGGTAAAATCTTAGATAAAGGATTGATTATTAAAAAACTATAAAAAAACCCTAAATCTCTAGGCATAACTCCATAATGATAACCAACATTTATTCTATCAAAATATTTCAAGTCATCATCACTTATATCAATCTCACCCTTAGACCCAATAACATTGGTTTCCATTCCCATAAGAATATTTATATCATCAAATTCATCATTTAATTTATCTATTTCTTCTCTTATTTCTAAAAACCTATCTTTATCTATTCCATAACCATAATGACCTGGGCCGTGATCAGTAATTAGAATCTCTGTTAAACCAGCTTCTCTTGCTGCATCAACTATATCTCTAATTGTGCCTACTGCGTGGTTATTTTCTCCACTATAAAAGGTATGCATATGAAAATCACATAGAGGGATTAAGTTACTCACCTAAAATTCTCACCTCCGGCTCTAATCTAACTTTGTATTTATCATAAACAACTTCTTGAACATGAGTTATTACAGCAATTACATCTTCAAAACTTGCATTTCCGTCTGAAATTACAAATCCAGAGTGTTTTTCTGAAACCATAGCATCATTATGCTTGTAACCTTTTAATCCAGAATCTTCAATTAGTTTAGATGCATAGTGTCCTTCTGGTCTTTTAAAAGTAGAACCTGCGCTACACTTATCTAGAGGCTGTTTAGACCATCTTCTATCTCTTAAATCTTTATATTTCGCATTTATTTCTTCTTTATT
>CAYSPO010000012.1:0-19836 GCA_964432945.1 uncultured Peptoniphilaceae bacterium | reverse complement strand
TTATCTGAAATAAGTAGGTTAGATCCATTTCCTATTATATAAAAATCTATTTCATTTTTTCTTAAAAACTCTATAAGTCTTCTTGCATTTTCAAAAGAATCAGGCATACACATAGCCATACAAGGTCCACCAATTTTAAATGTAGTATGTCTTTTTAAAGGTTCTTTTTCTAAAACTTCACCAATTTCTAAATTTTTTAATTTTTCTATCATATTACTCTCCAGATTCAAAATAACTAATTATTTGTCCAACTTGATAAAGAGAACCAAAGCAGATAATTGTGTCTTCTTCCTCAGCTTCTTTTAAGGCAGTTATTAATGCAATAGTTACCGCGCCGCAGGCTACTGCTTCTCCGCC
Organism: uncultured Peptoniphilaceae bacterium; assembly: GCA_964432945.1. GTDB lineage: Bacteria > Bacillota > Clostridia > Tissierellales > Peptoniphilaceae > CAYSPO01. The sequence continues at coordinate 19,479 of CAYSPO010000012.1, read as the reverse complement.
TTTTTCTTTTATAATTCTCTTTAATTCAAAACTTGATAATGCTCTGTCATTATTAGGCATAACAGTATAATATTTCTTTGCAAAAGGTAAGCTTATATCTATTACAGTTTCATAGTCCTTATCTCTCATACTTCCAAACACAAAAAGATGTTTTTTACCTGGGAAAAATTCTCTTAAACTTTCCGCTAAAACTTCAGCTCCATCAGGGTTGTGAGCTCCATCTATAATTACAACTGGATTTGTATTAATAAGTTCAAATCTTCCTCTAATTTTTGCCTTTTTAAGTCCTCTTCTAAGTGCATCTTGACTAATACTGTGTCCTAGTTGATTTAATTTATCGCAAGCCTCTATTGTAAGACTAGCATTATAAGGCTGGTATGAACCAAGCATTGATATTTCTATATTTGAATATTCCTTGTAGTTAAATTTTTGCCCTTGTAAACTCTTCTCTAAAAGTTCAACATCATCTAAGTCAATATAAGATATACTTGCATTTTCTTCAAGGCATTTGTTATCTAAAACTTCTTTAGCTTCAGGTCTTTGCCTATAACTCATATTAACTGAATTTTCTTTAATAATACCAGCTTTCTCACTAGCTATCTCAGCTAAAGTATCTCCAAGTATACCTGTATGATCAAGTCCTATTTCTACTAAGACTCCTAGTTCTGGTTTATCTATAAAATTAGTAGCATCCAAAGTTCCACCCAGACCTACTTCTAAAATTGCAAACTCACAATTATTTTTAGCGAAATATAAAACTGCTAAAGCAGTTTCAACTTCAAAAGCTGTTAGCTGAATATTTTCATTCTCACTGATTAGTCTTATATCACTAATTATCTCAGCTATTTCTTCATCACTTGCCATCTCGCCATTTATAACAAATCTTTCATTAAATTTATATACCTCTGGAGATGTATATACCCCAGTTTTATATCCGCTCTCACTCAATATATTTGATAAATAAGTACAAACTGATCCTTTGCCATTAGTACCAGCTACATGAATAAACTTAAGTCTTTTATCAGGTCTTCCAAATGATTCCATTAATTTTTTTATGTTATCTAAACCAAGAATCATCCCTTTACTTGAAAGATCCTTTAGGTATTCCTTTGATTCTTTATAATTCATATTTATCACCTCGGTATTTCTATTATATCATTATTACAGCTCTTTGCATAAATAAAGGAGTTAATCAAATTGATTAACTCCTTTAATATAATGATTTAATTTATTCATCAATTTCTGCTAATTCTTTATATGTTTCATATCTTTCTTTAGCATCTTGTTCAGCTTTGGCAAATAATTCATCAGCTACTTCAGGGAATTGCTTTCTTAGTGAAGTATATCTAACTTCTTTACCTATAAACTCTTGGAAATCTTTTGTTGGCTCTTTAGAATCAAGAGTGAATGGATTTTCTCCAGCTTCTTCTCTTCTTGGATCATAGGTATATAAGTGCCAATATCCAGATTCAACAGCTTCTTTTTGTCTTAAAGGTGTATTAGATAATCCTCCTTTTATTCCATGGTTTATACATGGTGCATAAGCTATTACTAAAGATGGACCATCATAATTTTCAGCATCAACTAAAGATTTTATAGCATGATTCATATTCGCACCTAATGCAATTTGAGAAGTGTAAACATAACCGTAAGTTTGAGCAATTCTACCAAGATCTTTCTTTCTTACTTTTTTACCTCCTGCAGCAAACTTTGCTATTGCAGCAGTTGGGGTAGCTTTAGATGATTGACCTCCAGTATTTGAATAAACTTCTGTGTCTAAAACAAGAATATTTATATCTACTCCAGATGCAATTACATGGTCAAGTCCACCAAATCCGATATCATAAGCCCAGCCGTCTCCTCCAATTACCCAAATGGATTGTTTAATTAAGAAAGATTCAAGCGTCATAATTTCTTCTATTATAGCAGCTCCTCTTTCATTAGAAACAACTTCATCTTTATTCGCTAAAATCATAGCTGCAGCTTCTTTGGAAGCTCTTACATCTTTAATTCCTTCTATCCAAATCTTAAATGCTTCATTGTATGCTGAGTCTATTTCTAAAGATAAAAACTCTTCCATAAGAGATTTTATCCTATTTCTATTTGCAGTAGCAGCAATTGCAAAACCATAGCCATATTCAGCATTATCTTCAAATAAAGAGTTTGCCCAAGCTGGTCCTTTACCTTCAGCATTCATACAATATGGTGTTGATGGTACTGATGCACCCCAAATAGATGAACATCCAGTAGCATTTGCTATCATCATTCTATCTCCGAATAACTGTGTGATTAACTTCACATAAGGAGTTTCACCACAACCTGCACAAGCACCAGAGAACTCTAGTAATGGTTGTCTAAATTGAGATCCTTTGACAGATTCTACTTTAAAGAAATCATCTTTATATGAAACATTTTCACTTGCATATATCCAGTTGTCTTTTTCTTTTTCAACTTGCTCTTCAAAAGGTTTCATTACTAAGGCTTTTTCTTTAGCTGGGCATGTATTAGCACAGTTACCGCAACCAGTACAATCTAAAGGACTGATTTGGATTCTATATTCTAAGCCTTCAGTACCTTTACCAATAGCTTTTTTAGTTTCAAATCCTTCAGGAGCATTAGCTCTTTCTTCTTCATTTACAAGGAAAGGTCTAATAACAGCATGAGGACATACATAAGCACATTGGTTACATTGGATACAGTTATCTATATTCCATTCTGGACATTTTAGTGCAATACCTCTTTTGTCAAATTGAGAAGTTGCATTTTCAAATTCACCATTTTCAATTCCAACAAAGGCTGATACAGGAAGATCATTTCCTCTTTTTTCATTAATTGGCTTAACAACTTTTTTAATGAAATCTGGTAAATTTTCTTCTTTTTCATCATCTTTAGCAGTTTTCCAGCTTTCTGGAACATCAATTTTAACTAAAGATTCAATTCCTTGGTCTACTGCCCTATAGTTCATATTAACTATATCTTCCCCTTTATGTCCGTATGCTTTAACTATTGATTTTTTCAATTCATCAACGGCAAGATCTAAAGGTAAAACTTGAGATAACTTAAAGAAAGCAGATTGCATAATCATATTTGTTCTGCTTCCTAGTCCAATCTCACTAGCGATTTGTGATGCATTTATAGTATAGAAATGGATATTCTTGTTAGCTATATAATTCTTTAAAGAAGCTGGAAGTTTTTCGTCAACTTCTTCTGGAGTCCAAATAGTATTTAATAAGAATGTTCCATTTTCTTTTAATCCTTTTATTAAATCAAAATCAAAAACATATTGTTGTGTTGAACATGAGATAAAATCTGCTTGGTCTATTAAATAGGTAGATCTAATAGGATTTTTACCAAATCTTAAGTGGGAAGTGGTTACTCCACCTGATTTTTTAGAATCATATTCAAAATATGCTTGTGCATACATATCAGTTGTATCCCCAATGAGTTTAACTGCTTGTTGGTTAGCTCCAACAGTACCGTCAGATCCGAATCCCCAGAACTTACATCTTATTGTATCTCCATCAGATATATGGAAATCATCTACAACATCAAGAGATTTATGGGTAACATCATCCATAATACCAACTGTAAAATCATTTTTAGGTTCATCTGATTTTAAGTTATCAAAAACAGCTTTTATTTGAGCTGGTGTTGTATCTTTTGAAGCAAGACCATATCTTCCACCCACTATAACTGGCTTTTCTTCTTCATCATAATATACATTTCTTACATCAAGGTATAAAGGCTCTCCTATTGAACCTTTTTCTTTTGTTCTATCTAGTACACTAATCTTTTTAACTGTTTTAGGCATAGCTGCTAAGAAATGTTTCTTTGAAAATGGTCTATAAAGTCTTACTTTAATTAATCCAACTTTTTCGCCTTCTGAATTTAATCTATCTACTACTTCCTCTGCTGTTTCACAAACAGAACCCATAGCAACTATAACTCTTTCAGCATCTTCTGCACCATAATAATTAAATAATCTATAATTTCTTCCAGTTAAATCACTAATTTGATTCATACAATCTTCAACAGTATCAATTACATCGACATAAAATTGATTTGATGATTCAACGACTTGGAAGTAAATATCTGGGTTTTGTGCAGTTCCCATAGTTTTTGGATTAGTAGGGTTTAAAGCCTTTGCTTTAAATCTATTTATTGCATCATAGTCCACAAGTTTACTTAGTTCATCATATGATAATGTTTCAATCTTTTGATATTCATTACTTGTTCTAAAACCATCGAAAAAATGTAAAAATGGCATTGATGATTTAATTGCAGCCAAATGAGCAACAGCTCCTAAATCCATAGCTTCTTGAACAGAGTTTGAAGAAAGCATTGCAAAACCAGTTTGCCTTGTCGCCATAACATCTTGATGATCACCAAAGATACTTAAAGCATGTGAAGCTAAAGCTCTAGCTGCAACATGAAATACACCTGGTAATCTCTCTCCAGCGATTTTATACATATTTGGAATCATTAAAAGTAATCCCTGAGACGCAGTATATGTACTAGTTAACGACCCTGCCGCTAATGCTCCATGAACAGCACCTGCTGCCCCGCCTTCTGATTGTAGTTCGCTTACAATAACCTCTTGACCAAATATGTTCTTTTTTCCATTGGCAGACCATTCATCAACATATTCTGCCATATCTGTGGAAGGTGTTATCGGGTAGATTGCAGCAGCTTCACTAAATGCATATGATACATATGCTGCTGCTTCGTTACCATTCATAGTTCTAAAAATATCGCTCACTCGTTTTTCAATCCCTTCTATTGTAAATTTCTAAATTAATTTTAAATATGATATTATTTTATCCTTTAGTATAATGCTTTGTCAACTCATAAAACGTTTGCTTTAATCTTTCTTATTCATCATTTCTTCTATAAGTCTTCTATTTAATTCTTCTGCTGCATTGTATCCTAATTCCTTTTGTCTAAAGTTTCTAACTGCAACTTCTAAGATCATAGCAACGTTTCTACCTGGTTTAACAGGTACATTTAAAATCGGGACTTTTATACCGAGTATTTCTGTCATTTCTTCATCAAGGCCTAGTCTGTCATATTCTTTAAATTCATCCCAATGCTCTAGATGAATTTCTAAATCTATATTTGTAGATGTCTTAACAGATCCAGCACCATATAATCGTTCTATATCTAATATACCGATTCCTCTAATCTCTAGAAAATGTCTTATGTTCTCAGGAGAACTTCCCTCTAAGTCATTATCTAATTTAATAATATCCACAACATCGTCTGCAACAAGCCTATGCCCTCTAGTAACAAGGTCTAAAGCTGTTTCAGATTTACCAACCGAACTATCTCCTGTAATTAATACCCCCATACCATAAACTTCCAATAAATCGGCATGGATAGTAATTTCTTCAGCTAAATAATAGTCCAGAACATCTGAAATATTTGAGATAAGTTTTGTAGCAGATAATTCTGACCTCATAACAGTTTTATTGAAATATCTAGCCATATCTAGTATTCGATCATCAATATCCTTATCATGAGTAAATATAATTGCTGGTATAGGATAAGATAAAATGGCTCTAAATCTTTCGTAAAGCGTTTCTTTATCCATTCCCATAAAATATTCATATTCAACTTGACCAATTAACTGAAGACTCTTATAAGGAAAACCATCAAGATAACCAGTTAATTGAAGCCCTGGCCTATTTACTTCTTTATTTGTAATAGTTTTTACATCAAAATCTGAGCTTTCTATAACAACTTCAAGCTCTAATTCTTCAGCAAACATTGGTAATGTAATACTTTTCACTAATTTATTCTCCCCTTTGTCTAAAGAATTCAATTATATTTTCAGCAATTTCAAGGCTAATTTGTGGAACTTCTGCTAGTTCTTCTTTGCTAGCCTTTTTAATATTATTTACACTTTTAAAGTGACGCAAAAGTTCCCTTCTTCTTACTTTACCTATTCCTGGAATTTGGTCAAGGATAGAGTTAGTTTGATTTCTTTGCCTAAGTTTTCTATGGTATTCAATAGCAAACCTATGTGCTTCTTCTTGAATAGCATAAATAAATTTATAGGTAGGGGATGAAAAGTCTAATATAATTTCTTCATCATTGTAAATTATTCCCCTTGTTCTATGTTTGTCATCTTTAACTAAACCTATAACTTTAATATCTAAATCAAATTCTTTCAAAACCTCTTTAGCTACATTTACCTGTCCTTTTCCACCATCCATTATTATAAGGTCTGGTTTAGCGCCAAAGCCTGCAGCATCAGTGTATTGTGATTCTTTTATTCCTCTAGCTATTCTTCTTGTTAAAACTTCTCTAAGGCTACCATAATCATCTGCGCCATCTATAGTTTTAATCTTAAATTTTCTATATTCTCTTGTATCTTTAATACCATTTGTGAAAACAACCATAGAACCCACCGATTGAACACCGGATATATTGGAGATATCATAAGCTTCTATTCTTCTAGCTGAATCTAAATTTATAGTTTTCATTAAAAGTTCTAAACCAAGTGGCAGTTTTCTTTCAGTTCTTTGCTTTCTTTCTTCGTACTTGTATAGAGCATCAATAGCATTTTTTCTAACCATTTTCATCATCTCATATTTATCACCTTTTAAAGGTTTTCTCACAATAACTTTTGAGCACTTTCTTTTAGATAAAAACCCAACTATAGCCTCTTTATCATTAGGTTCTTTTTCTACAAGGATTTCTTTTGGAATATACGAAGCATTGAGATAGAATTGTTTCATAAATGATGCAATAACGAGAGAATCATCTTCTTTGAAATCGTCTTTCATAATAAAGTTTTCAGTATCAATAATCTTTCCTGACCTTACGAAAAACATTTGAATACTTACATTTCTATCGCCTCTAGCATAAGAAATCAAGTCAATATCATCTTCGCCAGCTTTTGATATTCTTTGTTTTTGCATAATGATTTCTATTTGCTGAATATAGTCTCTATATCTAGCAGCTAATTCAAAATTTAATTTTTTAGAATTCTCTAGCATTTGCTTTTGGAGATAATCGGTTAAATCTTTGGTATCTCCTTTCAAAAATCTCTTAATAGAGTCTATATCTTTTAGATATTCAGCTTCATCAGCTTTTCCTACGCAAGGAGCAGGGCATCTATCGATATAATAATTAAGACAAGGTCTATCTAAACTTTGACCTTTATCAAAATTTAAATTACAGTTTCTTATTTTAAATAAATCGTGAATAAGTTCTATTGTATCATTAACTGCCACTGCATTAGGAAAGGGTCCAAAATATTCAGACCCATCCTTTTTTACCGTTCTTATTTTTCTCACTCTTGGATATTTTTCGTTAGTAATTTGAATATAAGGATAGGATTTATCATCTCTTAATAAAATATTATAATGTGGCTTTTTTTCTTTTATAAAATTAGACTCTAAAATAAGAGCTTCAACTTCATTTCCTACAATAATATATTCAAATGAGACAATTCTTTTAACCATTGCCTTAACTTTAGGATCTTTTTGAGAATCTTTCCTAAAATAAGATCTGACTCTGTTGTAAAGGTTTTTTGCCTTTCCAACATAGATTACTTCCCCATCCTTATCTTTCATCTGGTAAACACCAGGTTTTTTGGGAAGTTTGTTTAATTCTTCCTCAATTACAAACATTTATTTTGACACACCCTCTGTAACTTTCTTTAGATAATCAAGTTCTTCACCATCTAAGTAAAGGTTTAATTTATCATAGCAAGCTTTATTATAATCATTTAGCCATTTAATTTCATCTTCAATCAATAAAGTTAAATCTACTGGCCTTGTATCAATTGGCACATAAGAAAGAACTTCAAATCCAAGGAATTTCCCAAATTCATTTTCTCCAGCTTCTACTACAACAGCGATATTTTCAATTCTAATTCCATGGCTTCCTTCTATATATAGGCCTGGCTCAATTGAAGTTACCATACCTGGTTTCATTGTTACTGGCTTATATCTTCCAGATATGCTTTGAGGCCCTTCGTGAACATTTAAGAAATATCCTACTCCATGACCTGTTCCATGATTAAAGTCTAATTTTTCTTTTAATAAAGGATATTTAGCAAAAGCATCAAGATAATATCCAGTAGTACCTTCTTTGAAGTATGCACTAGCTAAGGCAATATGAGATTTTAAAACCATTGTATAGTGATATTTTTCGTCGTCTGTTAATTCACCTAAGGCTATAGTTCTAGTTATATCTGTAGTTCCATCTAAATACTGACCTCCACTATCACATAAATATAGGCCTTTTGGTTTTAAGACTTCTCCTTTTAGTCCTGGACTATAATGAGGCATAGCAGCGTTAGCTCCATAAGCAGAAATTGTTTCGAAACTATCTTCTATAAATAACTCTTGTTCTTGCCTTAAATTCAATAGTTTATTTGAAGCTAGAACTTCTGTTACAACTCCTGTTGGTACTCCAGTTTCTAACCAAGAGAAGTATTTTACTAAAGCAACCCCATCTTTAATATAAGCATTCTTTTGATTTTTTATCTCAACATCATTTTTTATTGCCTTGTGCTGCTCAACAATTGATGCTTCTTTTATGGCGGTTACATTTGATTTAATATTATTTATTAAAGAAATATTTACTGTTCTTGGATCAAAGAAAATAGTATTTTTCCCTTCGATATTACTTAAGTCTTTGCTAATATCATTATAAGCTTTTATAGAAATAGAATTGTCCTTAAAATGCTTTTGTACTTCTTCGTCAACTTTATTTTCATCTATATATATAATTGCATCCTTTTGGCTTACAAGTCCATAAGCTAAAGCGACTGGATTACATTCTACATCGTTGCCTCTTATGGAATATAAATAGCAAACTTCATCAACAGCTGAAACAAGATAATAATCTATCCCATTTTTCTTCATATCTTTTCTTAGCTTTTCAATTCTTTCTTTTGGTGTAGTTCCAGAATATTCTTGTTCGTGCACGAATACTTTATCTGATGGTAAGCTTGGTCTATCTTCCCAAATATCTCCTATAAAATCTACAGTAGTAATAAGTAGCCTAGTACCAGTAGATTTTAAAATATCTCTATAGCTTTGATAAGAAAAAGTATCTCCGCAAAAACCAATCTTACCATTGGCCTTTACATTTTTCACAAGAAATTCATTTATATTAGGGAAGTCTGAATTACCCATTTTATAAAGTTCGAATTCGCTATATTTAAGTTCTTGTTCTGCTTGCACAAAATATCTTCCATCTGTCCATAAGATGGCCTTATCCATTGTAACAACAGCTGTTCCTGCAGATCCTGTAAAACCAGAAATATATTCCCTTGTTTTATAAAAGTCTGCGATATATTCCGATTGATGAGGATCAGATGTTGGTATAATATAAGCATCGATATCTCTTTTAATCATTAAGTCTCTTAATTTTTTTAATCTTTTATTTATCATATCTCTCTCCTAATCTTAATAACATTATTATAGCATGAATACTTAACTTTATAACAGTAATTAGATACTATATAAATTTCTTTTAACTGGAAATATCCTTATATATATAGTATAATATATGAAAAGGCTTGATTTGAGCCTTTATTTCAAAATTATAAATTTAAATATCTAAAATTAATAAGGAGGCATTTTATGCACGCAATGTTACAAAGAAATGTTGATTCAGGCTATATCACAGAAGAGCAGGCTGAATATATTCAAACTGCTATCGATAACCATGAATCACTAGTTATTTCAGGACACAGATCAGCTGGTGGAAGACCTTTCATGGCTGCACTTATGGCTATTGCTAAAGGACAATACGAATCAGTTCAAGTTAAAGATGAATCATCTCTTGAAACAGACGCAGAATATTACTTAATTCCAGGTCTTGACACTGAAGCTTTCTCAGATATTATTACTGAAGCTTTATCAAAAGAAAATTCAGCAGTTGTTACTTTAAAAGAACCTGAACACCCATACTCAATTATGAAAGTTATGAAAGACGCTTACAAGAAAACAGGTGACGGATCTAAAGTTGTTACTTTACTTGAAGCTAGAAAAATTGATGGTGTGCCTTTTGTAATTAATATAAATAGACATTTTTATGATGAAAAAGGAAAAGTTAAAAAAGAAGAAACTCCTAGAGTATTCGACTAAATTTAAATCTAAGCTGGCCTATGGCCAGCTTTTTTATTGCTCATTTATATTTATAAATCTATTATTTATTTAAGTAATTAATAACATTATATTAACTTTATTTATATTGACATTGATTTTATTAAGTTTTTCTTGATTTTATATTAATTTATGTTATCATATGATTAAGAGGTGAATATATGGCTAATCAAAACTTAAATTCTTGTCCTGTTTGTAACCATGAACTTACTATTACAAGATATGAGTGCAAAAAATGTAAAACAAAAATTGAAGGAGACTTCAAAACCGATAAATTTGCAAGCCTAACAGATGAGCAAAAAGATTTTATAGAAATATTTGTAATGAAAAGAGGATCTATTAAAGAAATAGAAAAAGAACTTAATATTTCATACCCTACTGTGAGGAATAAACTAGATAATGTAATTTTTGCACTAGGTCATAGAGTCGAAAAGTACGACTCAAGATTAGAAATTCTCAATCTATTGAATGAAGGAGAAATCACTTCTAGTGAAGCTACCAAATTACTAGATGAACTTAACTACTAAGGAGGTTATTATGAGCGAAGAAAAAAGAATGATTTTGAATATGCTAAAAGAAGGAAAAATTGATGAAGATGAAGCAATTAAATTATTAGATGCAATCGGCAAAGACCGTGACTTAGAAGATGATTTAGAAGAATCAGCTAAAAACTTTGCAAATAAGGTTTTTATAGGAGTTAATAAGGCTTTAAGAAAAACTGGAGACGCACTATCTAGTATTGATGTTAGTGATTTAAATATTGATTTAGGCCAATATAAAAGTAAAACCGAAAAAATATATAAATCTGATACTATTGCAGAAGCTTCTAATATTTTAATTGAGAACTTAAGTGGAAGAATACATGTATATTCTTGGGATAATGACTATATAGAAACCAGAGCTGCTATAACTTATAATAGTAAATATTTTGATGATAATAATGAATTTATTGTTGCTGAAAATAAAGATGACTATTATTATATTGGAATAAAAGATACAAAAAAAGCTGAAAGATTTAATGTTAATTTTTCTATTGCTGTTCCAAGAGTAAAATTCGAAGATTTCATCATAAAAAATACAAGTGGTTCTATTGAAGTGAATTTTATTGAGTCTGATAGATTAACAATTGAAAATATTAATGGTGCAGTAGAATGTAATTCTTCTTCTGCAGAATTTGCAAGTTTTGAAACAACTCAAGGATCCTTACAATTAAATGACATAAAAGGTGAGAGAATTTCATTAAATACAACCAATGGTGCTATTCAAGCATCTGATTTATCTATTAGAGATGTTTTTGCTAGAACTGTCAATGGAAGTGTTAAATTTAAAGACTTCAATAAAGAATTATCAACTATTGATCTTCAAACCGTAAATGGAAGTATTGGAATAGATATAGGAGATTTCTCTAGACCTATTAGAGCTGAGATAAAAGGTAGAAGAAGAAACGATAGCGATGATTTACTAGGTAAATTCAAAAATATAAATAAAAAAGGTAATACAACAATTGCAGAGACAGAAAACTACAAAACTGAATCTGATAATAAATTGGAAATAAAAGTATCTACAGTTAATGGAAGAATAAGTATTAAATAGTAGCATAAATAAAAGAACCACTCAAATGAGTGGTTCTTTTTCTTTTGATGGTTCTTAATTATACTCATATAATTAACCAAAATATGTTATATTTATTAGTTGATTTCGCTTTCTTAATAAGATGATATAAAAGTTTAGTATTGTATATATTTAATATAAGCTCAAAAAAAAGATTAGGCTATATTACTCTCCTAATCTAAAAAATTATTAGTCTTTTTAATATATATATTTTATCTTTATAATCTTTCCATAATTAATTTTTCTGCTATATTCAAAGTTAATTTAGCTAAATCTTTATCTTTAGACTTAATATTAATATAAAACTTCAATTTTGGCTCTGTCCCTGATGGTCTTATCGCTATCCAGTTTTCACCATAAAAGAATTTTAGAACATTAGATTTGGTAAATCCTGTTTCATCATTTAAGTAATCAACAACCATATCTAGCTTTATGTTATTTATTTCTTTTATTGGATTTTTCCTAAATGATTCAACTATATTTTCCATTTTAGATTGACTATTAATCCCCTTCATCACTACTGAAAACTGCTTATTCAAATAGTAACCATATTTTTCATATAAAGAATCTAAAACGTCGATTAGGGTTTTACCTTGTTTCTTGTAATAACCCGCCATCTCAGCTACTAACATTGCCGCGTTTATACCATCTTTATCTCTTATTGAATCTCCGTATAAGTATCCAATACTTTCTTCAAATCCAAAAACAAATTCATCTTCTTTATCTTTTAAAGTCTCTATTACATTAGAAATATTTTTAAAACCAGTTAAAGTCTCATAAACTGTTGTTTGATAGTTGTCTGCAATATTCTTAGTCATATCACCAGTAACTATAGTTTTAACGATTGCAGGTTTTTTAGGCAAAGTATTTTTTTCTTTTCTCTGACTAAGAACATAATTCACCAAAAGACCGCCAGTTTCATTTCCATCCATATATCTGTATCCACCATTATCTTTTACCATTAATCCAAGTCTATCGGCGTCAGGATCCGTAGCTATTAAGATATCTGCTCCTACTTCTTTACCTAATTTTTCTGATAACTTGAAAGATGTAGGATCTTCAGGATTAGGGAAGCTTAAACTAGTAAAGTCTGGGTCTGGATTTTCTTGTTCATTTACAATATATATATTTGTAAATCCTCTTTTTTTGAGTATTTCCTTAACCGGTTTATTTCCTGTTCCATTAAAAGGCGAATATACAATTTTAATATCTTTATCGATCTCTTCATTTATTGACTTATTAAAAAGATCATCAATATAAGAAGTATAAATTTCTTCAGGTATATATTTAATCTTTCCTTCTTTTAATAATTTATCAAAACTAACAGATCTAATATCGCAGTAATCTAGTTCTTGGGACTTTTCCATAATAGTTTGGGCAAAATCTTCTAAAATTTGACCTCCATTTGAAGCATAAGCCTTGTATCCATTATATTCAGGAGGATTATGACTAGCTGTTATGATAACTCCAGCATCTGCTTTAAGTTTTCTAATGGCAAAAGAAGTTATAGGAGTTGCTAATATATCTTTGGATATAAATACATTTATCCCATTTGCTGCAAAAATACTAGCTGTAAATTCAGCAAATTCTTTTGATTTATGTCTTACATCATAAGCAATAACAACTGACTTGTTTTTTCCAGTTAAATTAATTACCTCTGCAAAAGCTTGAGTCACTTTGCCAATAGTATAAAGATTCATTCTATTGATGCCTACACCAATCTTTCCTCTCATACCAGCTGTTCCAAACTCTAAGTCCTTATAAAATCTATCTTCTATCTCATAGTTTGACTTTAAACTCAAAAGTTCTCTTTTGCTTTCTAAATCTATCAAATCGTTGGTAAGCCAACTATAATAAGCTTTTTTATATTCCACATCTAACCTCTTTTTCTATTTCTATATGATATTATTTTTAAATATTATACTTTTGATAATCTTTTGCCTTTGTTAAATCTCAAAAATTCTATTACTTAACTTTAATTATAATACATTTTGCAATAAAACAATAAAAAAAGAGAGTTTTTAACTCTCTTATATATGGTGGAGATGGTGGGAGTCGAACCCACGTCCGCGAATACTTCCTCGAAAGTATCTACGAGTGTATCTAGCTATTTAATTTTCCCAATAATAAACTCCAGCTAGAAGGATTATATTATTGGTAGCTTCATAAATTTCGTTTATAGCTCAAAGCTTTGCTATACTCGACTTACCCGCTAAATTATGAGATTACAGGCAAAAGCGCGGGGAGACTATTTGCGTGTAACCAGCTGCAACTAGGCAGCTAAAGCAACGTTATTATCGTTTGCATTTAAAATGTTTTTGCCATTTTTACGTAATGACGAAATCGACTCGCAACTCTCGGACCCATATCCCCGTCGAAACCAGTTTCATCCCCTTATTAATCTAATTTTATATGAAAACAAGCTATTTGTCAATTTACCTATATTATATATAGATAATGTATTTATGAAAATATTATACATTACTACTAGGATTATATAGGTAGAAATTAAAACATGTAACTGATATACTTATTTAAGATAATAAATTATAGATTTTATTTTACTATATATTGTCTTTTTTTATAAATATCTTTTGATATTCCACTAACAAATTCTCTATTCAATTATTCTTAGGGTAAAAGGGTATAAGTTTAAGGAATAACTAAATATTGAGGAGGGATATAATTAATACTATTTAATTAATATGATAATTTACTTATTATCAGTTTAATTGGTAAAACTCTTATCTTAATAGTTTTATTTTTGTCAATTTTGATGATTGTGACTATATTTTATTCAAATACTTTGAAAGCTGAAATATGATATAGTTCAAACAAATACGGAGGTGATAAATCTTGTTAGAAAATTACGAGAAATTATTTATGAAACAAAAGATGATGAGAACTGTATTTATTGCTTTACTTCCTCTTGTTGTCTTAAGTGTATTTTTCTATGGCTGGCGTAGCTTTTTCCTAATAATCTTTAATATTCTTATTGCTTGCTTAGTTGAATACATATGCGAAAGAAAGATTTACAATCGAAAGAAGATATCAGAGGCTGCTATAATTACAGCAATGATTTATAGTATGACTCTTCCCCCTTCTTTACCTTTTTGGATTTCAGCAATTGGTATAACTGCTGGTATTTTCTTTGGTAAAGCTGTTTTTGGGGGATTTGGTAAAAATGTATTTAATCCTGCAGTTGTAGGACGTGCATTTATCTATGTAAACTTTCCAGTACCTATAACAATTTACTGGAATGAATTTGCAAATGGAGAAAAGTTTTTTTCAGGGCTTGGTGGATTTACTCAATGGCTAACTCCTATTATAGATGGTACTTCAACTGCAACACCTTTAATGCTTTATAGAGAAACTGGTGAAATAACAAATCTATTAAATTTGAGTTTAGGTAATATTCCTGGATCTATTGGTGAAACTGCTAAGATTTTAATTATTATAGGAGGACTTTACTTACTTTACAAAAAGGTGGCTTCTTGGCAAATAGTTGTTTCTCAACTTATAGGGTTTTTTGCAACTAGCTTTTTACTTATATTAGCTGGGGTTGAATCTGTTCCAAACCCTATAGCAGGAATGTTAATGGGTGGTTTCTTATTTGGAGCTATGTTTATGTCAACTGATCCAATCTCTGCTCCAAAAACTGTTCAAGGAAAATGGTTTTATGGTTTAATTATTGGAGCTACTGTTGTCATTATTAGGGCTTTCGCTCTATTTGCTGGTGGTATGATGTTCGCTATTCTTTTAGGTAATGTATTCTCCCCTATAATTGATTATGTAGCTAAAAAAAGAAATGCTTTGAGAAAACAACGTGAAGCTAATCTTGTAAAGGCGGTGGAATAATGAATAACTTTAAAAAATCTCCAATTTATCCTGTAGTTTTTATGGTTATACTTTCTTCTATTCTTACCTTTTTGTTGGCTGCTCTTTATGGATTCACAGAGCCTGTTGCAAAGTTTAATGAAGATATAGAGCTAAAAGGTAAAATTTTAGATGTTTTTTCTGTTGAATTAGAAAATACAGAAGCTGAAACAATTGATAAAACATTCAATGAAAATATAGAAATTAGTGAGTTTAACTCTAAGCCATTATATATACTCAAGAGCAATGGAAATGATGCTGCATATGCAGTTCCCTTTGCTGGACCTGGTTTATGGGGTGAAATTGATGGCTATGTAGGGGTAAATTCTAATCTAAACGAAATCCTTGGAATTCAATTTACCAAACAATCTGAAACTCCTGGCTTAGGTGCAAGAATTGAAGAAAACGAATATAGAGACCAATATAGAGATATTGATATATCTTCTTCAGATTTAGGGAACTATGTTATCAATAAGCCTGCTCCTGGAGGAAATATAGATGCTATTTCTGGAGCTACCCAAACTTCAGACTCAGTAGTTAATATGGTAAATGAAGACTTAGCTAACTTCATTCAAACGAAGGGAGGCAATTAATGTCTAAATACAATAAAATAATGAAAGAACAAATACTTACAGATAACCCTGTTCTTATCCAGACAATAGGAATTTGTTCGGCTTTAGCTGTTACAAATCTTGTAAAAAATTCCTTAATTATGGGACTTGCTCTAACATTTACAACAGCTCTTTCATCTTTTACTATATCTCTATTAAAAGATATCACACCTAAACATATTCGTATGGTTATGCAAGTTTTCATAATATCTTTCTATGTAATAATAGTTGATATATTTTTGAAGGCCTATATGCCTGAAATGAGTAAAACATTAGGAGCTTATGTAGGACTAATTATTACTAACTGTATAATCATGGGTAGAGCAGAAGCCTTTGCTATGACAAACCGTCCTCTACCGTCATTTGTAGATGGTTTTGCAGCAGGTATAGGATACACTCTCGTTCTATTAAGCGTATCTATTATTCGTGAACTTTTAGGTTTTGGTTCTATTTATGGAATTCGTATTCTTCCTGAAAGTTTTACACCATGGACACTTATGGTTATGCCAGTAGGAGCATTCTTTGTTCTTCCACTTATAATGTGGTTCATGCATAATCAAATTACAAAAAATAACAAGGAGGAGACTAAATAATGGAAATACATCCAATAGTAATATTTTTAGCATCAATTTTTACTAGTAATATGATATTTAGTAACTTCTTAGGTATGTGTTCTTTTGTATCTGTTAGTAAAGAAGTCGAAACAGCTGCAGGACTTGGGGTTGCAGTTACCTTTGTTCTAGCCATCACAACAGTTCTTAATTACTTTATTTATAAGCTTTTAGTTTATTTCAATATGGAATACCTTAGATTTCTTATATTCATAATAGTAATTGCAGCCTTTGTTCAAGTTTTAGAAATGCTAATGGAAAGATTTGTTCCAAACCTTTATTATGCTCTTGGAATTTTTCTTCCATTAATTACAGTAAACTGTGCAATACTAGGAGTTTCTTTATTCATGGTTATCCGTGAATATAACTTCATTCAAACTCTTTTCTTTGGTTTAGGTTCAGGAATTGGATGGGCTCTAGCAATAATATGTATGGCTGGTATAAGATCAAGGATTAATGAAAATAGCCTTCCAGAAGGCTTAAGAGGTTCACCTATTACCCTAATAACAACCGGAATTATGGCTTTAGCTTTCATAGGCTTTTCTGGTATGTTGCCAATATCTTAGGAGGTGAACATGCAAACAATTTTAATAACTACCTTAGTCGTAACTGTATTATCTGCAGTTTTTGCATTTATACTTTCAATAGCAGAGAAGTATCTTAATGACTATGGAGAAGTAAAAGTATTAATTAATGATGATGAAGAACTTATAGTAGAAGGTGGACAGAGTCTATTAACTACGTTAGTAGATCAGAAGATTTTTATTCCTTCAGCATGTGGAGGAAAAGGAACTTGCGGTTATTGTAAATGCAAGGTTATAGATGGGGCTGGGCCAATCCTTGCTACTGAAAAACCTTGGCTTAGTGAAGAAGAACAAGCTGATAATATAAGACTATCTTGTCAAGTAAAAATAAAAAATGATATAAGTATAGAAATTCCTGAAGAACTCTTTAATGTTAAGGAATATGAAACTATACTAGAAACAAAAGAAATGCTGACAGATCGTATAGCAAGAATTAGGCTAGCCCTACCTGAAGGAGAAACCATAAACTTCAAACCTGGACAATTTATTCAGCTTAAAACAGAAACATATCCAAGTGGACCTGACTATGAAGGGTCTGATGAAGAAGTATTTAGAGCCTATTCTATAGCTTCATCTATCAAAGATGATAAGCATATAGAACTATTAATAGGTTATACTAAAGGTATATGTACAACTTATGTTCACAAGATACTTAATGAAGGAGATAAAGTTACTATAAATGGACCTTATGGGGACTTCTTCTATGAAGATGACGATAATGATGAAATTATAATGTCTGCAACTGGAACAGGATTCGCTCCAATTAGATCTATCTTATATCATATGCTAGATAATGATGTTAAAAAGAAAACAAGGTTTTATTTCGGATCTAGAACTCCAGATGATTTATTCTTATTAGATGAATTGAAGATGTTCGAAGAAAAACTTTATGATTTCAAATTTATGCCTGTCCTTTCCCGTGCTAGCAAAGAAGATGGCTGGGATGGAGACACAGGATATATAAATGACTCAATAAAAAAATATGTAGATGAAAATACTACTTATACTGCCTACCTATGTGGAAGCCCTGTAGTTATTGCAGGAGTTAAGGCAGACTTAATGGATAAAGGTCTAAAAGAAGAATATATCAAGTTCGATGAGTTTTAGAAACTAGATAATTAAAGATAGACCTATAAATCAATAAAAATATAAAACTAGCTTATGTGCCTAATGGATAAATTCCAATGCAAAATATAAGCTAGTTTTCTTATATATGGACTTAATTTAAATGTTTATATCTTTTAAATAGTATACGGCGTAAATTAACATATTCAATTTAACAATATAAAATAAAAGCCCATAATAGTTAAAATATAAGCTTATTTAATATGACAATTTTCCAGCTTTCCTTATAAAAAAATCTCAGTATTTATATTTCTAATACTTATATCAATTTAGTGCATTTACAAATTTATACTAATTATTTCTGTTCTATAGAAGATTACTTAAAATCCATTAGTTTAAGGATTACAAAGAAAATAATAACTACTGACATTACAGGAATTATTAAATGAACCTTATTTTTTCTTTCCTTGTATCTATTCCACTCATCAATAGCTTGACTTGCCAGTATTGTTCCAATAAATATGATATATATATCTTTTGGAATTTCTACATTACTTACTATCAATATAAGATATATAATAGAAAATAAAACAACAACTATTCTACGCAATTTACCAATTTTATCCATATTTGTGCACCTTTTCTAGTCTAGATTAGAATATACTACAAGTTTTATAATAATCTAAGTATTTGTTTTCAATATCATTATACTTATACCCTACTCTAATTACTACAATTTTCAATAAATATTATTATTTTATAAAATCTACTATTTACACATAATCGACTTTATAAAAAAGCAATACTTTTTATATTGATTTTATAGTTTATATTATAGAATAATTAAAGTCATACATTAAGATAAAAAAATATAATAAAAATATTTTATGTTATTATAAAATATTCTAATCATACAAACAATCATATTCTATATTTTTATGATATAGTTTATACATATATATAGGAGGGATAACTTGAATTATATTGGAATTGA